>JALEII010000105.1 GCA_022770345.1 Clostridiales bacterium
CGTGACGGATGAGGTCGAAGATAACAGCGCTCTACCAACTTATGGTGATAATCGGCAGCTTCGACCTCATCAGTCAGCCCTTACGGGCTGCCAGCTTCCCCTCCAGGGGAAGCCTTTCGCCCCGCCGGGGGTACTCATAAAACTTTGTAAATACATTTCAGAATAGGAAGGATATATATGGAAAAACAACAATTCAAAGCGGAGTCTCAGCGTTTGCTGGACCTGATGATCAACTCGATCTACACCCATCAGGAGATTTTCCTTCGGGAAATCCTCTCCAACGCCTCCGATGCCATTGACAAGCTGGCCTACACGGCTCTGACCGACGATAAAGTCGGCATCTCCCGGGACCAGTTCGCCATTACCATCACCCGCAGCGAGGCCGACCGGACCCTGACCGTGTCCGATAACGGCATTGGCATGAGCAAGGAGGAAATGGAGGAAAATCTCGGAACCATCTGCAAATCCGGCTCTCTGGGCTTCAAGCAGGCCATGGAGAAGCAGGAGGATATCGACATCATCGGCCAGTTCGGCGTGGGCTTCTACTCCGCCTTCATGGTGGCCAAGTCCGTGACGGTCATTTCCAAGAAATATGGCAGCGACCAGGCCTGGAAATGGGAGTCCAACGGCGCTGACGGCTACACCATCGAGCCCGCCGACCGCTCTGCTGCCGGTACGGATGTCATCATGGTCCTGAAGGACGACACCGAGGACGAGAAGTATTCCGAGTTCCTGGAGGAATACAAGATCCGGGAGCTGGTGCGGAAATATTCCGATTACCTCCGCTACCCCATCCGTATGGAAGTCACCAAGTCCCGGAAGAAGGAGGATTCGCCCGAGGACAAGCCCGAATACGAGGACTATACCGAGATGGAGACCCTGAACTCCATGGTGCCTCTGTGGCAGCGGAACAAGAAGGACGTGACGGAGGAGGAATACGACCGGTTCTATCGGGAGAAGTTCTTCGACTATAATAAGCCCGCCGCCGTGATGCATTTCAGCGCCGAGGGCGCCGTGTCCTTCAAAGCGCTGCTCTACATTCCCTCCAAGGCTCCCTACGATTTCTACACCAAGGACTATAAGAGCGGCCTGCAGCTTTATTCCTCCGGCGTGATGATCATGGAGAACTGCGCTGATCTGCTGCCGGAGCATTTCCGCTTCGTCCGTGGCGTAGTGGACAGCCAGGACCTGAGCCTGAACATCAGCCGGGAAATGCTGCAGCATAACCGCCAGCTGGCCATTATCGCCCGGAATATCGAGAAGAAGATCAAATCCGAGCTGCTGAACCTGCTGGAAAACAACCGGGAGAAGTACCTGGAATTTTATACTGCCTTCGGCAAGCAGCTGAAATACGGGTGTGTCAGCGAGTACGGCGCACACAAGGACGCTTGTCAGGATCTGCTGCTGTTCTGGAGCCAGAAGCAGCAAAAGCTCATCAGCCTGAAGGAATATGTGGAGACAATGGCCGAGGGCCAGGAGAAAATCTACTATATGCCCGGCGAGAACAAGGACCGGCTCTCCAAGCTGCCCCAGGTCCAGGCGCTGGAGAAGAAGGGCTATGACACCCTGCTCTTCACCGAGGACGTGGACGAGTTCATTCCCCAGACCCTGATGACCTATGCCGAGAAGAAGTTCTGCAACGCCGCTTCCGAAGATCTGGGCCTCCAGAGCGAGGAGGAAAAGAAGGACATCGAGGACAAGACCGAGGCCATGAAGCCGGTGCTGGAGTTCGTGAAGAACACCCTGGGCGACCAGGTCAAGGAGGTCCGGCTGGGCTCCAATCTGGGCGATTTCCCGGTGGTACTGACGCCCGAGGCGGGAATGAGCTTCGAGATGGAGAAGTATATGAAGCGGGCCAACCCGGAGTTTGCCTTCCCTGTGGGCCGTATCCTGGAGCTGAACCCGGAGCATGAGGCCGTTCAGGCCCTGCAGCGGGCCATGGCCCAGGACCCGGAGCTTGGCGCGGACTACGCCACGCTGCTCTACGATCAGGCCCTGCTGATGGCGGACCTGCCCCTCAGCGACCCGTCGGCCTACACCAAGCTGGTTTGCAAGCTGATGAAATAAGCATTTCCCCCGGAACCGGCTGGAAAACCGGCCCCGGGGGAACTTTTACGAAAAATCCATTTGCTATTTTCTTCAAAATGCGCTACACTATTCCCAAACACACCCGAAAGGCGGGCTTTTTATGAAACGATTTTCCTACGACCGGCTGGAAGCCAATGCGGAGCGGGAGATTTCCGCCGCCAGCGTTCCGCCCCGGAAACTGGTGCTGTATCACAGTTTGATTACGGCCGGGGCGGTGCTTCTGGCGGCGCTGGTGCAGCTTTTGCTGCAAAATCAAATCGACAACACCGGCGGCCTCAGCGGCATGGACAGCCGGGCGGTGCTGTCCACCGTGGAGACCCTGCTCTCCGGGGCCGTGCGGCTGGGCCTGCCCTTCTGGCAGTTCGGTCTGACCTTTGCCATTTGGTCCGTTCACCGTCAGCGGCAGACGGAATACCGGGATCTGACGCTGGGGTTCCGGAATTTCGGCCCGGTGCTGCGATTTTTGCTCTTAAACGGTCTGCTGATTCTGGGCGTTATGATGCTTCTGGTCTATCCCCTGTGCGGCATCCTGATGGTAACGCCCTTGGGAAGCCCGCTCACCGGGGCCGTTGAAGCCCAGATCGCTGCCGGGGTCACAGACATGAACACCATGCTGGAAGATCCGACCCTGTACGCTTCCATGGTGTCGCTGGTGAGTATCGCCATTCTGCTGAGCCTCATCGTCCTCATCCCCCTGAGCTATCGGCTGCGGATGGGCCGTCTGGCCCTGGCGGAGGACCCCAAGGCCGGTGCCATGAACGCCCTGCGGAAAAGCGTGAACATCACCCGGAAAAATTCCATGGCCCTGTTCCGGCTGGACCTGCATTTCTGGTGGTATTTCCTGGCCATGGGCCTCACAGGTTTGCTGACCTATGGGGACAGCATTTGCGCCGCCCTGAATATCGCCCTGCCCATCAGCGCCACCGCTCAATTTTTCCTGTTCTATGCGCTGGGCTTGGCCGCTCAGACGGCTCTTCTGTGGGCCTTCGGGGCAAAGGTTGAGCTGACATATGCGTCTGCTTACGACGCGCTCACCGAGGAGCGCCGTCAGGCCCCGGAGCCTCAGTCCCCCTATGCCCGGAATTCAAAGAATTTCCCTTCTTAAACCATTGATTTTTTGCAAAAATACGCTACACGGATGGTATTATAAGAAAAGTGAGGACCCTGCTATGCTGGATGTTGTTGCCCTGGGCGAGCTGCTCATTGACTTTACCTGTATCTCCGCCGATGCCGACGGATACCCCACTATGGCCGCCCATCCCGGCGGCGCACCGGCCAATTATCTTGCCGCCGTGACGAAATTCGGCGGTAAGACCGCCATGCTTGGAAAAATAGGCACGGACGCTTTCGGAAAGCTGCTGACCGGGACCCTGGAAAAGGCGGGCATCGATACCCGGGGCCTCATCGCCACGCCGGACGTGTTCACCACGCTGGCCTTTGTGACGTTGGACGAGACGGGAAACCGGGAGTTTTCCTTCGCCCGGAAGCCCGGTGCGGACACCTGCATCGGCACCGACGAGGTGCGCTGTGACCTGCTGGACGAGACGAAGGTCCTGCATTTCGGAACCCTGTCCCTGACGGACGAGCCTGCCCGCAGCGCTACTTACGCCGCCGTGGCGTATTGCCGGAAGCAGGGCAAGCTCATCAGCTTTGACCCCAACCTCCGCAAGCCCTTGTGGCGGGATTTGGAAGAAGCCAAAAAGCAGATGCTCTGGGGTCTTCAGCATGCCGACGTGGTTAAGATCAGCGACGAGGAAGTGGAATTCCTGTTCGGCCTGGACGTGCAGGCCGGAGCGGAGCATATTCTCAAGGAATTTGGCGTGAAGCTGGTGTTCGTCACCTGCGGCCCCGATGGCTGCTGGTTTGACAACGGCACCGCACGGGGCATGACTCCCAGCCTCCGGGACATCAAGGTCCTGGATACCACCGGCGCCGGAGATATTTTCGGCGGCAGCGCCATGTGGAAGCTGCTGCAGACCGGCAAGGCTCCTGGGGACCTGACGGAAGGGGACCTGCGGGACGTCACGGCCTTCGCCTGCACCAGTGCGGGCCTGTCCACCACCCGCCCCGGCGGCATTTCCAGCGTGCCCGAGTACGAAGAGGTCCTTGCCCGGATGGGGAAGTAAAAATCGGATATAGAAACGACCCGCCTGTGGGAAATTTCCCCGGCGGGTCGTTTTTTGCCCCGCCGGGGATGCGCACCCTTTCTTCACTCCGCCTTACGGTCCTTTTTATAGGCGGAGGGGGAGAGACCGGTGACGGTGCGGAAGGCCTCAATAAAGGTGGACATACTCCGGTAGCCGGAGCGGGTAAAGGCGCTGGTGACGCTGTCCCCGGCGTCCAGTGCCGCCTTGGCGGCCTCGATGCGCTTGCGCATGAGGTATTCCGTGATGCTGGTGTTGAAATAATACTTGAAAATCCGGGAAATATGCTCCCGGCTGTAAAAGAACTGGCTGGCCAGGTCCGCAACGGAAGCGATGGTGGCGTAATTTTCGTCAATATAGCTTTTGATTTCCACCACGTTGGAGGGCAGGGCCGTATAGTGAGCATGGTCCTGCCGGGCGTTGGTGCTGATGCAGTAGAGAAGCTCGATGACCCGGGCGAACATCAGCGGCGCCGTCTCCGGGTCCCCTTGGGTGATGCAGTACTCCACGCTGCTGACGAGATAGCTGTACTGGGCCAGTTTCGGCATGGGAACGGTCAGACAAGAAGCCTGATCTCTGTGAAAAATGCCGGGAAGGCTGGCCCCGCCCAGAAATTGCAGCACCTTCGGGTCAAAATAGAACACCGTCCGATCATATTCGCAGGGGGAAATGAGCCGGGCTGTGTGGGTCACGCCAGGGGGAATGAGCACAATGTTGCCCCGCCGGGGGGCGATCTCCTGCTCGTCGGCAACATAGCTCACATCTCCGCCGCCGATGATGTCCAGTTCATAGAACGTATGGGTATGTAGCTTATCCGGGAAGGTTTCCCGATTATAGAAGGTAATCCGGTGGGAAAACACCAGATATTCCCCTAAAAAGTAATCCTGCCAGCCGTTCCGGTTGGTACAGACCTTGAGCCCGGGCTGGGGGTCCTGGACAGATGTGTAGTATTTTCGCACATGACTGCCAAAATAATCCCGCATTTTTGCACCTCCTCATATCACAAATCCGAAAGTCGAAGTCACGTTTTCGGATGATTTTTTGAATCTGTGATGTTATAATCAAACCATACCAGAAATCTCAAGGAAAGTCAAGCATCATCCGGAAAATGAGGGGTAAAGCTATGAAACTCAACACGATCGAACACAAGACGCAGCTCTGCATTGTCGGCGGCGGCATCGGCGGTATGTTCGCGGCCATTTCCGCAGCCCGCCACGGTGCCAAAGTCGTGCTGATGCACGACCGGCCGGTGCTGGGCGGAAACGCCAGCTCCGAGATTCGCATGTGGATCTCCGGCGCAGGCACCCGTGTCCGCAATTTGCAGGAGACCGGTATCCTGGAGGAGCTGCTGCTGGAAAATATGTACCGCAATCCCAAACGGAATTTCTCCATCTGGGACAGCCTCCTTTATGAAATGGTCCGTTTTGAGCCGAATATTGAGCTGCTGCTGAACTGCTCCTGCTGCGACGCCGAGATGGACGGCAGCAAGGTCGTCTCCGTCACCGGCTTCCAGCTGACCACCTACACCTGGCATACCGTCAGGGCCGATATCTTCATGGACTGCTCCGGCGACAGCATTCTCGCTCCCTTGACCGGGGCCGAGTTCCGGGTAGGCCGGGAGGCCCAGGCCGAGTTCGGCGAGGAGTTCGGCCTTCCCGAGGCAGATCGCAAGACCATGGGCATGAGCCTGCTCATCCAGGCCCGGGAAACCGACCATCCCGTGAAGTTCACCCCGCCCGCCTGGGCTTACACCTTCAAGACCGACGAGGAGATGCACAACAAGCCCCATAACATCTACGCCATCAATACCAACTTCTACTGGGTAGAGCTGGGCGGCGAGCAGGACAGCATTGCCGATACCGAAGAAATTCGGGACGAGCTGCTGAAGATTGCCTTCGGCGCCTGGGACCACATCAAGAACTGGGGCGACCATGGCGCCGAGAACTGGGAGCTGGAATGGGTGGGCTTCCTGCCCGGCAAGCGGGAGAGCCGCCGTTATGTGGGCGACTACATCCTCAAACAGCAAGACGTGGAGGGCCATCCCGTATTCCCGGACACCGTGGCCTACGGCGGCTGGCAGATCGATAACCACCTGCCCGGCGGCTTCTTCATGGAGTCCCAGGGAGGGGCGCACCTGCAGAAGCGCCGTCTCACCGAGCCCTACGGCATCCCCTTCCGGTGCCTGTACTCCAGGAATATCGAGAACCTGATGTTTGCCGGGCGGAATATCTCCTGCACCCATGTGGGCATCAGCACGACCCGGGTCATGGGAACGATTGGCGTCATCGGTCAGGCTGCCGGTACCGGCGCCGCCATTGCCATCGCCCACGCTCTGACTCCCCGTCAGGCCGGTCAGCAGTGCATCACCGAGATCCAGGACGCTCTGATGGAGGACGACTGCTTCCTGCCGGGCTTCCGGAGAAAGATCGAGCCGCTGTCCCTCCGGGGCAAGCTGGAATGTGCCTACGGCGACTGCTCCAACCTGCATAACGGCATCGACCGCCGCATCTGGGGCATGGACAACGGCTACTTCGGCAAGACCAATATGCCCATCTGGTACACCTTCGACAAGCCCGTTCACGTCAACGGCTTCCGTCTGGTAGCGGACAGCGACCTGGACCGGGAGTTCGTGGAGGGCAACCCCGACGGCATCCACACCTCTACGGTGCTGTTCTTCCCCAAGAGCCATAACGACACCACCTTCGGCTTCCCCCAGTGCCTGCTGAAGTCTTATAAGATTGAGGCAAGAGTGGATGGGGCGTGGAAGACGGTTTACGAGACTCACGAAAATCATCAGCGCTTTATTAAAAAGACGCTGGATGTCACTGCCGACGCCGTTCGCTTCACCCCGCTTTCCACCTATCAGAGCGAGCAGATGGGCGAGGATTACGGCAGCAGCGTGGCCCATATCTTCGCATTCGAAGTGTTCTAAAGACGTATTTTTAAGAATGTATCGGGAAATGAGGATGCGGTAGGGA
>JALEII010000109.1 GCA_022770345.1 Clostridiales bacterium
TAAACAATCCATTTTACTTTGTTCAAGGTGCTCTTTTCGTCTTTGCGTTATTCAATTTACAAGGTACCGTTTCGCGTCCCCTCAGCGGGTTAGCTTGCTTATTCTATCACAAGCTCTTCGGTTTGTCAAGCCCTTTTTTCAAGTTTTTTTGATTTTCTTCCGCAGGTCTCGATGCTTTCCGCTCTTCCCCGCTTCCAATCCTCAACTTTTCACTTGTTCAGGTCCTGCGCCCCAAAGCGCTTGCATATAAAACACCCCCTCCCCTCGTTTGTCCACCCCCTTTTTGCATCTTTTTTCATTTTTTCTTAATAATTTCCTTTGTCGCTCCGGACGCCCTCCGAAATGCGGCTCAGTGCGTCCACCGCATCCATCTCCGTTTCCGGATTCCCGGCCAAGTCTCCCAGTGTCACCATTCCTTGCACTCTCCCCTGCTCTACCACCGGCAGACGCCGGATCTGCAATCGTCCCATCAGGGCCGCAGCGGCGCTGGTTTCCATGTCTCCCTCCGCCGTGACGGCGTTCCGGGACATAATCTCCCGGACCAGGGTCCGGCCGGGGTCCCGACCGGCAGCCAGACAGCGGGTCACGATGTCCCGGTCCGTCAAAAGTCCTACCGGCTTCCCGTCGGCGGAACATACCGGCAGCGCTCCCAGATCATATTGGGCCAGTGTTCGGGCCGCCACCGTCACCGGTTCCCCCGCCCCCACCTGGATGGCCGGAGCCGACATGATTTCCCTGAGCTTCATAAGCATCCCTCCAACGTGGATTCTCCCCGGCTCCCCTGCGGTTTATACATAGAAATATGCTTTCTCGCTCTGCTTTTTGTCAACGCTGGCCTGATGCGCAGATTTTCTTCCGAAAAGACCGTCTTTTTCTGAAAAAACTGTTGCAATCAGGCTTAAACTGTGTTATATTTCAGTGTCGAGATTAATTTGTGCCGAAAAGAGGAAAACGTTTATGGCTTCTCAGGAAAAAATCCGTAATATTGCCATCATTGCCCATGTTGACCATGGCAAGACCACACTGGTGGATGAAATGCTCAAGCAGGGCGGCATCTATCGGGAGAATCAGGCCACCGTGGACCGGGTCATGGACTCCGGCGATCTGGAGCGGGAGCGTGGCATCACCATTCTCGCCAAGAATACCGCCGTTCACTATAAAGGATACAAGATCAACATTGTGGATACCCCGGGCCACGCTGACTTTGGCGGCGAGGTGGAGCGTATCCTGAAAATGGTCAACGGCGTCATTCTGCTGGTGGACGCCGCCGAGGGCCCCATGCCCCAGACCCGCTTCGTGCTGCAGAAGGCTCTGGAGCTGGGCCATAAGGTCATTGTGGCCGTCAACAAAGTGGACAAGCCTGACGCACGGGTCCACGAGGTCATGGACG
The DNA here is from genome assembly GCA_022770345.1 of Clostridiales bacterium. Lineage (GTDB taxonomy): Bacteria > Bacillota > Clostridia > Oscillospirales > Oscillospiraceae > Faecousia. Next base: position 1,391 of record JALEII010000109.1, read on the forward strand.
AGGTTCTGGAGCTTCTGCTGGACCTGAACGCCACCGACGAGCAGTTCAACTCCCCCACCGTGTTCTGCTCCGGCCGTCAGGGCACCGCTTCCTACGGTCCCGACGAAGCAGGCACCGACCTGACCCCGCTGTTCGAAACCATCATCAACTATATCCCCGCCCCCACCGGCGACGAAAACGCTCCCCTGCAGCTGCTGGTCAGCTCTATTGACTATAATGAATATGTGGGCCGTATTGCCATCGGCCGTGTGGAGCAGGGTACCATTAAAGTGAATCAGGACGTGGTCATCTGCGACTACCACGACCCCAGCCTCCGTCAGAAGGGCAAGGTCGTAGCCCTGTACACCTTCGACGGTCTGGCCAAGGTCCCGGTCCAGTCCGCCAGCGCCGGTGAGATCGTGGCCCTGTCCGGTATTTCCGACATCACCATCGGCCGGACCCTCTGTGCTCCCGATGCGGTGGAGCCCCTGCCCTTCGTGAAAATCAGCGACCCCACCATTGAAATGACCTTTGCCGTGAACAACTCCCCCTTCGCCGGAAAAGAGGGCAAATTCGTCACCTCCCGGAACCTGCGGGACCGGCTGGAAAGGGAACTGCTGAAAGACGTGTCCCTCCATGTGAAGGAGCAGGGCACCGACGCCTTCAACGTGGCCGGCCGTGGCGAAATGCACCTGTCCATTCTCATGGAGACCATGCGCCGGGAAGGCTTTGAGTTCTCCGTGTCCACCCCCCGTGTGCTGACCAAGGTCATTGACGGCACTGTCTGCGAGCCCATCGAGCGGATGGTCGCCGACGTACCGGAGGACTGCATGGGTGCGGTCATTGAAAAGATGGGCCGCCGGAAGGGCGACCTGCTGGGCATGACCCCCATGGGCAGCCGCTACCGTCTGGAGTTCCTGGTCCCCTCCCGTGGTCTGTTCGGCTACCGGAGCGAATTCCTGACCGACACCCGGGGCGAGGGCATCATGTCCTCCGTACTGGATTCCTATGCCCCCATGAAGGGCGAGATCGAACGGCGGCTCACCGGTTCCCTGATCGCCTTCGAGTCCGGCGAAGCATGCTCCTACGGCCTCTTTAACGCCCAGGAGCGCGGTACCCTGTTCATTGGGCCCGGTACGCCGGTATATGCCGGTATGGTCGTGGGCATTTGCAGCCGGAATGAGGATATGACCGTCAACGTCTGCAAGAAGAAGCAGCTGACCAATATGCGTGCCGCCGGTTCCGACGAGGCCCTGCGGCTGACCACCCCGAAGAATATGTCTCTGGAGCAGTGCCTGGAATTCCTGGCCGACGATGAACTGCTGGAATGCACCCCCAAGAGCCTGCGTATTCGCAAGCGGGAGTTGGACCATGCCGCCCGGATGCGTCAGGTCATGAAGAAGCGCTCTCAGGAGTAATGAAAAAGCTCCTGACCATTCAAAGTCTTTCCACCCTGGGCCGCAGCGGTTTGGCGGTCATGGGGCCGGTGATCTCGGCCCTGGGCTGCCAGTGCTGCCCCCTGCCCACGGTGGCCCTGTCCACCCACACGGGCTTCCCGAATCCGGAGCGGGTGTCGTTTTCGGACGCCATTCCCCGGTATTGGGACCATTACACCCGGTTGGGCGTAGAATTCGAGGGTATCCTGACCGGCTACTTCGCTTCCCCGGAACAAATCGCCCAGGCCGAGGTCCTGACCGCCACGGAACTTTTTATAGTGGACCCCATTCTGGGGGACCACGGAACGTTTTACACCGGCATGGGTCCGGCCCAGGCCGCCGGTCTGCGCCGCCTGTGTGCCAAAGCAGACCTGGTCCTGCCCAATCTTACCGAGGCCGCCATTCTCACGGACCGGGAATACACTTCCGATCATCCGGAATCCCGGCTGAAGGCCCTGACGGAGGCCCTGCTGGAATTGGGGGCGAAAAAAGTCGTCCTGACGGGCATCCCCTGGTCGGATTCCGAAATCGGATCCTTTGGCTTCGACGGGAAAACGTATTTTTCCTGCCGCCACCCCCGGAAGCCCTTGTCCATGCCCGGCACCGGCGACCTGTTCTCTGCCGTCACCGCCGCCTCGCTCCTGCGGGGCGAGAATCTGGCGGACAGCGCCGCTCTGGCGGGGGATTTCGTGTGCGCCTGTCTGGCACAGGCACGGAAAAGCAGTCCCTTCGGGGCGGAATTTGAAAATTCACTGCTCTTTCTTGGGGAAAGTGCCCGCAGGCGGCGAAATTAACTGTTGACCCGGTGATTCTTTTCGGTTATAATAGTACGGCTAGGCCCAGGGTCCCTGGTCCAAAGCCATCCAAAAGCATTGCTGCGGCCTGAAAATGGCTGTTGAGCATAAGAAATTTACAGGAGGTGTTCTGCCAATGAAGCGTACCTACCAGCCCAGCAAGCGTCACAGATCCAAGGTCCACGGTTTCCGGAAGAGAATGGCTACTTCCAACGGCCGCAAGGTGCTTGCCCGCCGCCGTGCCAAGGGTCGTAAGGCTCTGTCTGCTTGATGCAAAGCAGTGCCGTGAGCGGACTTCGGGCCGTTCATTGCAAAACGGGAGTTCATGCGGGGTGAGCGATTCGCCCCGCTCCCTTTTTATCGGGACTTCCCAGGAGGAAATACCATGGAATTTTCCACATCTCTGAAACTGAATCACATTTTTCGCCGTCTTTACGCTACCTCCGGCCATGCCAACACCTATCTGGTGCTTTATGCCCGGCGGAACCGATCGAAGGAAAACCGGGTAGGTCTGACCTGCGGAAAAAAGCTGGGCCACGCCGTGGTGCGCAACCGCACCCGCCGCCGCCTGCGGGAAATCTACCGGCTCAACGAGCATCGCTTTGCCCGGGGCTACGATATCGTGGTGGTGGCCCGTTCCGCCGCCGTGGATGCGGATTTTGCCGTGCTGGAGCGCGCCTACCTGAATCTGGCGAAAAAGGCCGGTATTTTATCGGAGGCCGACCGTTGAAAAGACTCTTTCTGCTGCTGATCCGGTTCTATCAGAAATGCATTTCCCCCTACACGCCGCCGAGCTGCCGGTTCACTCCTACCTGCTCGGCATACGCCTATACCGCCATTCAAAAATACGGAGCTCTCAAGGGCGGGTATCTGGCCCTGCGGCGACTGCTGCGGTGCAACCCGTTCTATAAGGGAGACTATTTCGACCCCGTGCCCTAAGGAGGATGAGCAATGCTTGCATTCAACCTGTCCGACATCATCACCGTGCCCTTCGGCTACCTGATGAGCTGGCTCTATGACCTGACCAGCAACTACGGCGTAGCGCTGATTTTGTTCGCCGTCATCGTGAAGCTGGTCCTGTTCCCCATCAGCGCAAAATCCAAGAAAAGTACCATGAAAATGTCCCGCCTGACTCCCCGTGTACAGGAGCTTCAGGCGAAATACGCCAATGACCCCCAGAAGCAGAACGAGGCCATTCAGGCCCTCTATAAAGAGGAAAACGCCAGCATGGCCGGCGGCTGCCTGTGGAGCCTGATCCCGCTTTTGATTCTGCTCCCCCTGTATGCGGTCATCCGGCAGCCCATCACCTATATGCTCCATGCCAGCGCCGACGTGACCAACCAGATCATGGACACCATGAAGACTGCCGCCCCGGAGCTGTTCACCGGCAACAGCTATTACCACCAGATCATCGCCGCCCAGCACATCCCGGAATACGCCCAGGCGTTGCGGGATGCCATCCCCGGCATCAGCGAGAGCATCCTGGCGGGCATCAACTTCAATTTCCTGGGCATCGACCTGGGAACGATTCCGCAGTTCAACATCTTCGGCTGGGGCGTGTATGACTGGGCCCACATCGGCCTGTTCCTCTGCCCCCTGCTCTCCGCAGGTTCTCAGGTGCTGAGCATGGTCATCATGACCAAGATGAACAACTCCGTAGTCACGGATAAGGACGGCCTCCAGGACGAGGAAACCGCCAAGAACTCCCAGATGAACCAGACCAACAAGACCATGATGATCGTGGGGCCCCTGATGTCCCTGTGGATCGGCTTCACCATCCCCGCCGGTCTGAGCATTTACTGGTTCGTTCAGGGCCTGGTATCCATCGTACAGGACGTGTACCTGACCAACCGCTACCGGAAAATTTACGATGCCGAGGATGCCGTCCGGCTCCAGAAGAAGCTGGAGCGGGAGAAGGAAGAAGCCGAGAAGGAGCGCCAGCGTGCCGAGCGCCGTGCCGCCAACCCCGACGGCATCACCGAAAACACCAGCAAGAAGAAGCTGGCCCAGAAGCAGCAGAAGGAGGCCGACGCCGCCAAGGCTGCCGCAGCGAAGGAATACGCCGCCAAGAAGGGGCTACCCACCGAGCCGGAGGCCGAGGAGAAGCTGCCCCTGTCCGGCGTGAAGGATCGTCCCAACTGCAAGGGCCGGGCATACAAACCCGACCGCTACCGCAATACGGAGGAATAAGCTATGGAAAAGACCATCGTGACTACCGGAAAAACCATCGAGCTGGCCGTGGAAGAAGCCCTGACCCGGCTGGGTCTGGATCGGGACAGCGTTTCCGTTACCGTGCTGGCCCAGGCCAAGTCCGGCTTTCTGGGCTTCGGCGCCCAGCCCGCCAAGGTGCAGGTGACCTATGAGGCCCCCGACGAGGTCCCGGCCCCCAAGGCCGCTCCTTCTGCCCTGTCCGCCGCCTCCCGGAGCAGCAAGTCCCCTGCGGAAGCTCTGCGCAAGGGCGTTTCCCAGCCTCCCAAGGCCGAGAAAGCCCCGGAGGCTCCCAAGACGGAAGCACCCGAGCCCACTTCCAAGGCACCGGAAGCCCCCAAGCCCGCCGCCGAGAAGAAGCCCAGGGCCCCCAGAGCCCCCGGGGAGCAGCAGGAGCCGAAGGCCCCCCAGATGCCCAAGGAGCCGAAAACTTATGCGCCTGCGGCCCCCGGCAGCGTGGAGGAGACCATCGAGCAGTTCCTGTCCGGCCTTCTGAAGCACATGGGCTCCAAGGCCGTGCCGCATGCCTGGAAGGATGAGGAAGGCGCTTATCAGGTGGACCTGGTGGGCGACGATCTGGGCTACCTGATCGGCCGCCGGGGCGACACCCTGGACGCCATCCAGCACCTGTGCAACTACGCCGTGAACCGTGGCGTGGAGGGCCATGTGCGGGTCCATGTGGACGCCGAGGAGTACCGGGTCAAACGGGAGGAGTCTCTCCGCCGCTACGCCCGGAAGAAGGCCCAGCAGGTGCTGAAGGCCCGCCGCCGCACCACCCTGGAGCCCATGAACGCCTACGAGCGCCATGTGATCCACGCCACCCTGCAGGACATGGAGAACATCACTACCCATTCCACCGGCACCGAACCCAACCGCCGTGTGGTCATCGAGTACGTCCGCTGAAATATCCAGAAAACCCCGAAGCCATCCCAAAGGGCGGCTCCGGGGTTTTGTTTGGAGAAAATCCACCTGCGATGCTTTGCAGGAGCATCAGAAGACCTTCCTTAAAAAGTCACCGCTCCCCGAACTTCCGTCCGGGGAGCGGTCTTGTCTTTACTTCGTTCCGAAAATGCGGTCGCCTGCGTCGCCCAGGCCGGGGATGATGTAGGCATGCTCGTTAAGCTTCTCGTCCACGGCGGCCAGGTATATCTCCACGTCGGGGTGGGCCTTCTGCACGGCCTCCACGCCCTCCGGGCAGCCGATAATGTTCATCATGATGATGTTCTTGCAGCCATGCTTTTTCAGGAAGTCAATGGCCGCCACGGCGCTGCCGCCGGTAGCCAGCATGGGATCCACCACGAACACCTGCCGGTTGGCGATGTCATCGGGCAGCTTGCAGTAATATTCCACGGGCTTATGGGTCTCCGGATCCCGATAGAGACCGATGTGGCCAATCTTGGCAGAGGGAATCAGATCGACCATGGAATCCACCATGCCCAGTCCGGCACGGAGCACCGGTACGATGGCCAGCTTCTTGCCGGCCAGCTTCTTGCAGCGGGCCGTGGCCACCGGGGTCTCCACATCCACATCGATCAAGGGCAGATTGCGGGTGGCCTCATAGCACATCAGTCCGGCAATCTCGCTGACGAGCTCCCGGAACTCCTTCACGCCGGTATCCTTACTGCGGAGGATGGACAGCTTGTGCTGAATCAGGGGGTGGTCTAAAACATGAACAGTACCCATAACTTCTCTCCTTAACTTTTTTGCAGTCGCTCCCGTTCGGCCTGGGAAAGCCGCAGGTAGTTGGGCGTCAGCGTGATGCCGTTTCCGGGATCCCCCCGGTCAATCATCTCCAGTGCGGCCAGAGCCACACCGTCGGCACGCTGGTGCATCCGATGCTCCGGCGGCAGGACCAGAGCGGGAACGCTTTCTAACAGCGTATTATAGCACAAAATACTCCCGTCGCCAACCAAAAAAATCGGTTCCGAGCATTTTTGTAGAACTTTCCTTAAATCCTCGAGAGAAATGGCAGAATCCTCCATCACTCTTGTGTATTTTCCACAATTCACGCGGAAGAGCCCCGCATAGACCTGGGCCCGGCGGGCATCCATAACCCCCAGCGCATAGCCCTGATACACCCCCAGGGACCGGGCCATGGCCTCCAGAGTGGATACCCCGTAGCAGGGCAGATCCGCCCCCCAGGCGAAGCCCTTGGCAGCGCTGACGCCGATGCGGACCCCCGTGAAACTGCCGGGACCGGCAGCCACGGCCAGTGCGGTCACGTCGGCGGCGGTCTTTCCGCATTGCTTCAGAAGGTCCTCCGCCATGACCATCAACGTCTGGCTGTGGGTCAGGCCCGTATTCTGATAAGCCTCCCCCAGCAGCCGCTCCCCGTCATGGAGCGCTGCCGAGCAAGCCTTTGCGCTGGTCTCAAAGCACAGGAGCAGCATGGCCGTCCCCTCCTTCCATCAGGATCCTCCGGCTGTTTTCGCCGGTTTTCTCTATGGTAATCCGGATAGCCCCATCCAGGGCGTCCGCCACGTTTTCGCTCCACTCTACGGCGCACACGCCGCCCCGCTCCAGATAGTCCTCCCAGCCGATGTCAAAGAGGTCCTCGGAGGATCGGAGCCGGTACATATCAAAGTGGAACAAGGGCAGCCGCCCGGAGGTATATTCGTTGACGATGGTGTAGGTGGGGCTTGTGACCCGTTCCGTGCAGCCCAGGCCCCGGCCCAGCCCACGGGTAAAGGCGGTCTTGCCTGCTCCCAGGTCTCCCCGGAAGGCCAGTACCGTACCGGGGCGCAGGGTCTTGGCCAGTGCCTCTCCCACCGCTTCCGTCTCGGCAGGGGAATGGGTAATGTATTCCAAAGTATTTTCCTTCTTTCTCACGCCTGGGCCTGCTTCAATTTTTCCGCCTGCTCGGCAGTGGCCAGGGCATCGATGATCTCGTCCAGGTCGCCGTCCATGACGGCATCGATTTTATAGAGCGTCAGGCCGATCCGGTGGTCCGTCACCCGGCCTTGGGGGAAATTATAGGTTCGGATGCGCTCGTTGCGCATTCCCGTGCCCACCTGGCTCCGGCGCATACCCGTCACGGCGGAATCCAGCTTTTCCTGCTCGATCTCATAGAGCTTGGAGGCCAGCATCCGCATACATTTTTCCCGGTTCTGGACCTGGGACCGTTCCTCCTGACAGGAAACGACGATTCCGGAGGGCCTATGAATGAGCCGCACGGCTGAGGATGTCTTGTTGATGTGCTGGCCGCCGGCGCCGGAGGACCGGAACACCTGCATTTCAATGTCCTCCGGGCGGATGGTCACGTCCACTTCCTCCATTTCCGGCAGCACGGCCACGGTGGCCGTGGACGTGTGGACCCGGCCCCCGGATTCCGTCTCCGGAACCCGCTGGACCCGGTGAACGCCGGATTCGTATTTCAGCCGGGAATAGGCCCCGGCCCCGGAGATCACGAAATCTGCCTCCTTCACGCCGCCAAGTTCCGTTTCGTTGTAGTTCATCAGCTCGATTTTCCAGCCCCGGGCGGCGGCGTACATGGAGTACATCCGGAACAGGCTGTGGGCGAACAGAGCGCTTTCCTCGCCGCCTACGCCCCCACGAATTTCCATGATGACATTCTTGCCGTCATTGGGGTCCTTGGGCAGCAGAAGCACCTGCAATTCCCGATATAGATTTTCTTGATCGGTCTTGGCCTTCTGGAAGGTCTCCTGGCACAGTTCCCGCATTTCCGGGTCCGCCATCAGGTCCTGGGCTTCCTCCATGTCCCGGGAAGCCCGGTTATAAGCCCGGAACGTCTCCACAATGGGCTCCAGCTCATTTTTCTCCCGCAAAAATGCGGCGGCCCGCTTGGGGTCGGCGTAAAAATCCGACTGCTCCGAGCGGAAGCAGAGTTCTTCATAGCGATTCTCCACGGCCTGCAATTTTTCCAGCATGACTTCCTCCGAAAATTTCCGTTTCCAGTATTGTAGCAGGATTTTTGCGAAAAGTAAAGGCATAGCTTGTACGGCAGGGAACTTTTCCGCAACTTCATACTATCTTAATAACTTACCACTTTCTTTCTTCACATTTTCCCGGTATGATAAAGGAGCAAAGCAGAGATGCGGAGCAAAACTTCAATTGTTTCTTCTTTTTCATTTTTCCTCTCCTCTTATTTCTTTCATACGGAAGCCGCAGGTGGTTCCTGCGGCTTTTGTATTTCTGCGCGCCCAAATTGCAAAGGCTCCCCGCCGATGCGCTGTAAGGGCGGCGGCATCCCCCGCCCGCTAGTCTGCAATTCCAGAGTAGTTAAAATCGACGCTGCAACTGATGGGACAGAGCAAAGGCTTCCCCTGGAGGGGAAGCTGGCGCAACGTCAGTTGCGACGGATGAGGTCGAAGCTATCAATTTTTACCATGGGTTGGTACGACGCTGT
>JALEII010000001.1 GCA_022770345.1 Clostridiales bacterium
TGAAGTGAACCCCAAAGTTTAGACAAAAATATAATATTAACTTGCTTGTGAATGAGTTCGGTATTGCACCGGACTCATTCCTTTTAATTTTAACGATATTCGGTCGTTGTTGTAATAATAGATGTAATCATCCAGAGCGTGGATAAAGTCCTCTACGCTCTCAAATTCTTCTCCGTAGAACATCTCAACCTTTCGCCTGCCGACCCCGCCAACCCGGCTACCGGCGACCCCGCCGACATGGCCATGTTCACCGTGCTGACCCTGGCAGCCCTGGCCGGTGCGGCAGCCGTGCTGACTCTGATGAAGAAGCGTCAGGTGCGGTAAAAAACCAAGATCTGCGCAAAATCCCGTGCGCTGAAAGGGAAAAAAGCCACCCGGCGGAGAAACAGCCCCGCTGGGTGGCTTTTGTGTTGTAGGGCCTCCCGGCGTGGTCCACCTCCTCCGACACAGGGGGAGGCAGCGCATCGACGGAGGTATTCCTGAAATTCAAGCGGGCGGGGAATGCTCACGTTCCTACAATGCCCCGCTGAGGTTTTGCAATCCGTCAATTTGCTTATTTAACGGTTTCCATAACGCAGTCTCTGCATCTTTCCGTGTAAGATTTTTGAAAAATTGCCAAGAATGGCCTTGACAAAAGGCGGTATTCCTGTACAATAGAGACAAGCAAAGCTCCTGCGCTGGGAAAGATCGCAAGGAATGTCCGACATTCGGACACGAAGTTACTTGTTTCCGGCCGGGTTTTCCGATAGGATGAAAAAGCCTCCAAACCGGAGGCTTTGAAGCGACTCGGAATTTGGATCGGTCTAAATTTGATTTTTATACATATTTTGCTGATCGTTATGCGATTTCCATCATAATTTATTCGTAATTTGGAGCGGTCTAAATTTTGCTTTGACCCTCTGAAAATAAAATTTTAAGGAGAATCCCCATGAAGAACGCAACCGAACTCAGGGGGCTGCCCCGGCGTGTTCTGGCGCTGGTGACGGCACTGCTGCTGACCTTGTCGCTTTTGCCAGGCTCCTTCGCCGTCTCCGCCGAGGAAACGGCCGACGCCACGTTCTACGTTGACGGCTCCCTGTCGGCCTCCGGCGACGGCCTGACCCCGGAGACCGCCGTCAAGACCCTCTCCGAAGGCTACGCCCTGCTGGACAAGGCCACGGGCGGCAAACTGGTCCTGTGCGGCCCGGTGGAAGGCGGCGGCTTTGACGCTGCCGGGTCCGCCGTTACCGGCCCTGTGACCATCACCGGCACGGAAACCGGCACGCTGACCCTCACCGGCAACAAGGCCACCCTGACCCTCAGCGGCACCACCGTTCTGGAAAATCTGTCCATCAAATTGGATGCGGGTAAGGACAAAAACAGCGTTTTCCTGTACTCCGGTGCCGATTTGACCCTGGGCGAGAACATGACCGTCACCGGCACCGGCTCCCTGAAGGTGTTTTGTTCGGACCCCAGCGGTATCCGGGATGTGCGGGTTCGTGCCCTCAGTGGTACCTACCACACCTTCTTCATGGGTGGCAACACCGGTTCCGGCACAGGCAACGTTGATCTGACCATCGGCGGCACCACGGAAGTCACCAGCAACGTGACCCTTGGCCCCAACTCCTCCGCAAAGGCATCTTCCGCATCCGGGGACCTGCACTTCACCATGGAGGGCGGCAGCATCAAGGTCCTTTATAATACGCCCAACGCCTCCGGTACCACCGGCAACGTGACCGTAGACCTGAAAGCGGGGAGCCTCACCGATTCCGCCCGGCAGTACGGCAAGTCCACCACCATGGGCGACATCACCGTGAACCTCTACGGCGGCTTTTCCGCCCTGCCCGCTGCTTTTGGCGCCTGGCCCGACGCCCAGACCGGAAAACGGGTATTGAATCTTGTGGATATGCAAGGCTCTCTGACCGACGGCGCTTGCACGAACTTTGATGAAATTCATGTCGCTGCTCAGGCCAACGCTATTTATGGCGCTGCCCTCACCGGCAAGACCCTCTCCGTGGAGAAAGGCGGCAAGATCTGGCTGAAAGCCTATGAAAACGAGGCTGCCGCCCTGGCCGACGGCATGATCCTACACAATTCCGGCACCATCTATTACGGCCAGGAGGACCAGCGGTATCTCTCCGTAGCCTTCGTGGACGGGACCCGGAATGCCTCCGGCGACGGCAAGACCGCCGAGACGGCCTTTGCTTCCCTGCCGGAGGCCCTGAAAGCCCTGGACCCCGCCGTAGGCGGCACGGTGGTTCTGTCCGGCGAGGTCCGCATGACCGCCTCCCTGGATCTGGAAAGCCTGAATGTCACCGGCCCCGTGACCCTGACCTCCCGCTATGACGGCGTGGACTACCGGGACACCGGCGCACGGCTCACCTGGGTGGGCGGTACCCAGAGTTTCGCCGCCAGCGGCGACATGACCGTGGACGCCCTGGTATTCCACATGGAATCCACCAAATCCAACACCTCCCAGTTCATTTACGCCGGGTCCAAATTCCATGTGACCGACAGCGTGGTGACGACCGGCGCAGGCGCTCTGAAAATCTTCTGCGGCAAACTGAATTCCGACGAGACTTCCGACAGCACCGTGCTTCTGGAAGGCGGCACCTACAACCAGATTTATCTGGGCAGCAATGGCATGGCCGCAGGCAATGCGGACCTGACCATTGACAAGAATACCTCCGTTACCAGCAACGTGGCCATGGGCGGCAACGCCAAGGCCAACAGCGTCAACAACGTCACCTTCACTATGAAGGGCGGCTATGTAAAGGTCATCTACGACATTTCCAACGGCGGCGTGGTCCATGGAAACGTGACCATGAACCTGCTGGGCGGCTCCATCACCGAGATGCGGGATTACAACGGAAAATCCGGCATCGTTATGGAAGGAAATATCACCGTGAACGTAGACAGCGCCTTCAATTGCGGCACCGGAATGTTTGGCGTTTGGAGCAGCGCCGTGACCGTTTCCGGTACAAAGACCCTGAACATCCAGCATTACTCCGGCTCCGACATGGCAAGCCTCACCAATTACGACACCGTGAATGTGTTCGGCGGGGAGATCCCCGCAGATTTTGCCGAAAAGAACCCCGCCCACAGCATGAACGTCTACGATTATTCCGGCGTTCTGGGTCTGACCCTGACGGATTTCGACACCTTTACCGCCAGCGGCACCTCCAACGTGAGCCTCATCAGCACCGTTCCCACCACTGTCAATGGCCAGCGGACCAAGCTCATCGCCAATGACGGGGCAGTCCTACGCATCAGCCCCAGCGCCAACCCCGGTGTGCAGTACAGCGATTTCGACATCACCGAAAACGGCACCGGCAAAGTCCTGCTGGAGGATCCTCCCTTCGTGGGACAGGAGATCGTTCTGCAGGCGGACTTTAATGACGGCACTGCCGCCGACCGGTCCGGCCACGGCAACGGCGGACAAATTACCGGCTCTCCGGCCACGGTAACGGGTGCCGACGGGACCTCCGCTCTGTACATTCACAACACCTTTGGCAAGGACAACGCTACGGAATACGTGCGCTTTGAGAATCTGCAGGGCATTGACCTGGCCACCGACAGCTACACCCTGACCTTCTGGTATCGCACCGTTCACGGCGGCCATACCCAGTGGGCTGCAGCGGGTCTGGCCACCAAGGCCGGCACCACCGTGAACATGAACAATGTGAAGGCCGGCGGCGTGTTGTTCTCCAATCAGGATACCGCTCAGGATACTGCCGGCATCTCCGCCGTGCAGCTGCCCCAGAATCAGTATCTGACCCTGGGCCTCACGGGCACCGACGGGAACCACGCCGACACCGACGGCATCCGCAGCGCCATGGATGACCGCTGGCACCGGGTCACGGTCAGCGTGGACCGCACTTCCAGCTATAAAATTTACGTGGACCAGAATCTGGCAGCCATCCGAAGCATTTCCGCTCTGGCCGGGCAGGCCCTGGGTGAAAACACCCTGGTGCTGGGTGCGGACCTGGCTGGGCAGTTTGGTCTGGAAAACGCCTATCTGGACAACGTGACCCTTTACAAGGGCGTGCTGAGCCATACGGACGTGCTGGCCACCTATCACACCGAGAACCTCCGTGCCCTGATGGCCCAGGCGGAAAGCCGCATGGCCGAGTTGGGCAGCGAGTACGACCCCTACAGGGCAGCCCTGAGCAAGGTCCTGACCGAGACCAAGGCTGCCGCCGAAAACCTGACCGCAGCGGACTATGAGGAAGCCGTCCGGCTCACCGGCGTGCTGAAAGACGCCTACCTGACCTTCCTGGCTGCGCCCCAGAAGGATGCGGAGCTGTCTGCCCTGCTACTTTCCGACATTCACATCGCCGCTCCCGGAGACGTGGATTCCAAGCGACTGGAGACCGTGTTTGCGGACCTGAAAGCCAACGATCTGGTGCCGGACATTTTCCTGAACAGCGGCGACTTTGCCGACAATTCCAAGCCTGTCACCACCCAGAACGCCTATGATGTGTTCAACGCATTGATTGAGCAGTACGGCCTGGAGGACCTGCTGATGCTGGCCTGCTTCGGCAACCACGAAATTTCCTGGGATGCTCCGGATGCCAATTATCTGGCATCTTCTCCGGTGTATTGGCAGAATATCATGGCCCATATCCAGAAATTTGTAGATAGCGGCGCCGCTACCCTGGATTCCGTGAACTATGATGCGGATGCCGACGAAAGCCATAGCTACAGCTATACCGTCAGCTACAAGGGCTTCCACTTCGTCATTATGAATACGGACTACAAGCTGCAGACCGGTTCCAGCAAGGAGGTTCTGGACGAGAACGGCAATTATGCCATCGAGGGCAACGAGCTGGACCCCATCCGCCACGGCGGCTATTATGAGGACGAGACTCTGACTTGGTTGGAGCAGTGGATGGCCACCTACGCTGCCGACGGCAAGCCGGTGTTCGTCATCAACCACTTCCCCTTCATCGATACCTGCCCGCTGTCCACTTACAGCCCCATCATCATCAACGACAACTCCATCGGCGCACAGGATGCCCAGGTCCGCTCCATTCTGGCCGCCCATGATAACGTGGTCTATTTCTGCGGCCACCTGCACAGTGCCTTCGGCATGGTAGACCCGGTGGAAGTGGTCAGCGAGGGCGTGGGCAGCTTCACGGAGGTGAACCTGCCTGCCATCAAGGGCGCTACCCGTGCTTATGCCAACGTGCCTGCCAACTACCTGATGTATGTGTACGAGGACGAGATCGTCCTGCGGGCCAGAGATTACACCACCGGCGAATGGCTGCCGCAATTCGATGCCGTCATTCCGGTGGCCCATGGCTGCCGCCATCCGAACCTGACCTTCGTGGAGGCGAAGGAGGCCACCGTGGATGTCGAGGGCAACATTGCCTATTATGTCTGCCCGGACTGCGGTAAGCTGTTTGCGGATGCGGAGGGAAAAGAGGAGATTTCTCCGGAGAATGTGGTCATCCCCAAGCTGCCCAAGCCCGCAGAGCCGAAACCCACCGACCCCACGAAGCCTACCGAAAAGCCTACGGAACCTACCAAGCCTACGGAGAAACCCACGGAGCCTACGAAACCTTCCGCCACGCCCTCCACCGGCGATGCGGACAATGTGCCGATGTTGGTCATGCTGGCTTCCGCAGCCCTGATTGCCGCCGGAGCAATACTGGTTCTGATGGGGAAGAAGAAACGATAGAATTCCGGCAGTGCAAACGGAATAAAATATCCCCGGCGGAAATTTCCCGCCGGGGATGATTTTTTGCGTCAGGGGCTTGAAAGGGACGATGAAAGGCAGAACCTCCGGAGGGGGGCGCTTCCTGTTTCTGGGTACTACCTGCCGGAGAGGCTGACGATCGCCAGGACAAGGCTCACGCCGCCCAGGACACGGTAGAAGATCAGCGCCAGATCGCTGGGTTCGGAATCCCGGAAAAACATCCCGTGGGAGAAGAACCAGAAGGCCCTGGGGAAAATGAGCATGGCCGCTCCCACAATAAGAAAAGCCCAGAAGAA
>JALEII010000054.1 GCA_022770345.1 Clostridiales bacterium
GGAAGCACCCGGACACGGATGTGCAGATCGCCCAGCGGGTGCGGTTATGCCGGTCTATCATGCGCCGGTTCGATTGCTCACCCCTGGATGCCTGCATGGTCCTGGAACTATCCAAGGCGGACCGTACGCCGGTGCTGAAAATACTGGCGGCCCAGGATAGGCAGAAGAAAATCGTCAGAAAGTGAACTGGTGGTTGGGCAGTCCTTTGAGGAATTGCCGTCCCCACTTCGGACAGTGCGCTTCTTTTGAGCAGATGCGGTTCTTGCGTGGCATTTCGCAAAATTCCGACGATTGGCGGAAAATTGATCCGACGGTTGGCGTACAGACCGGCGTCAGCTTCCTAGAAACAGAAAATTTTCTGAATCGGCCCTTGACTTTCTTCATAGAATGGGGTACACTGTACTTGTACAAGAAATTGTACTTCAATTCGGGAGGTGTTGAAAATGTTGAACGCAGTCAATTATTCGACCATCCGTGAAAACCTGAAAGCCTACTGTGACCTGGTGAGCGACAAGGGCGATACAGTCATCGTCACCCGCAAGAATGAAAAGAACGTAGTGCTCATCAGCATGGATGAGTGGAACAGCCTGCAGCGGGCGGTCCATAATGCGGACTATCTGGCCAAAATCGACCGCTCTCTGGCGGAGATCAAGGCCGGACGGGGCATCCGAAAGACGATGGAAGAATTAGAGGCCATGGAGAATGAATAATATTTCCTTTGGCCCGGTGGCCTGGGACGAGTATCTGTTCTGGCAGACCCAGGATAAAAAGACGCTGAAACGGATCAACCAGCTGTTGAAAGACATCCAGCGCAGCCCCTTCGAGGGGATCGGTAAACCGGAGCCTTTGAAGGGCCGGAACGGCTGTTGGTCCCGGCGCATCGATGACAAGAACAGGCTCGTTTACTGGGTGGAAGGCGAGAACGACATTGCGATCCTATCCTGCCGGGGACATTACGAGGACTGAGAAAGGAGTTTGCTTTATGAATAACAAAACTGACACAACGATCTGCATCGAACCGGAATTAAGAGAAAAGGCAACGGCGCTTTTTGAGGCGCTGGGCATGGACTTGAGCACGGCAACGGGAATTTTTTACCGGCAGGCGCTCCGCTGCCAGGGGCTGCCTTTTGAAGTGCGGCTTGAAGAGCCAAATGAAATGACCTATGCAGCAATGGAGGAGGCAGAAGAACACCAGGAAATGTATGGCCCCTTTGACAGCGTAGAGGATATGATGGAGGCATTGAATGCTTAAATCTGAGTTTACGAGCCAGTTCCGCAGGGACTACAAGCTGGCGGTAAAACGTGGGTGTAACCCGGCTAGGCTGCAAGAGGTCGTGACCACGCCCTTGTTAATTCCAGAAATTACAAGGGAATGAGAGAGTGCCATATCCAATCGGATTGGCTTCTGGTTTATAAAGTGGTCCATGAAACGCTTGTGTTACAACTGATTCGGACCGGGTCCCACAGCGATCTGTTCTAGAATAACACGATTATAGTCCGCTTTATTGGACACAATCTGTGCTATCCTATATGCAGAGAGGCCAGAAACTGGAAATATATGGAAAATGCCCCATGGGCCGGAGAAATCCAGACAATGGGACAAGTGGATATTGACAAAACCGGTCTTTCTGTGTAAAATAATTCCTGTAATCGTCGGACATAAAAAACCGTCCCCTCCACTGCTATGGAGGGGACGGTGTAAGGCGATTGCCTGTACCTTGAAAATGCGACTCAATGCAAAATCTCAGCAAAGACATTCTACCATAACAGTTATGGGTTTGTCAAGCGGGATTTTAAGCAGATGCTACATAAAGCAAGTCATTCCCATAGCCTTAGCCTTGCCGGATAGAGTCCCGGCAGTCAAGCATAGGGTGGGCGTCCAACACGTACGGACGAGGACAGCACGGCGAGAACCCTCAAAAGAGAAAGCTCTGCACGGCTGCGAGAATTGACTTTGGCCATCGTGATAAGCCACCGGTTGACCGGCTGCGATGCTCCTGACCGACTTGCTTCTTTTCCCGCTATTAAAAAGGATATCCTTCCCGGGCGCTGGAACCTCCAACGCCCGGGAAAGCTATCTGCATTTTGGTGGAGACTACGGGACTCGAACCTGTGACCTCATGCGTGTGAAGCATGCGCTCTAACCAGCTGAGCTAAGCCTCCATCGACCTTGCTTGAATATTATAGCACGGATTCCGGATTTGTCAAGAATTTTTTTACCATCTTGGCAAAAAAGAAAAAATCTGCTATGCTATGGGTCGGAGGAGATCGAAATGTACTATCCCAATATGGTTCCCGGGCGATTTCTGGCCCGGCCCAACCGATTTATTGCCCATGTGGAGTTTCCGGAGGGCGTGGAGATCTGTCATGTAAAAAATACGGGCCGCTGCCGGGAGTTGCTGACAGTCGGTGCACCGGTCTGGTGCCAACACTCGGCCAATCCCGCACGGAAAACGAAATATGACCTGATCGCCGTGGAGAAAAACGGCCTGCTTATCAATATGGATTCTCAGGCCCCCAATATTGCCGCAGGGGAGTGGCTGGCCGCCGGCGGCCTGGGGCCGCTGAGGAACCTGAAGCCGGAGCAGCGGTTTGAAAATTCACGCTTCGATTTTGCCTTCACCCGGCAGGGCCAGCCCTGCTTTCTGGAGGTGAAGGGCGTCACGCTGGAGGATGGAGGCCATTGCGCTTTCCCGGATGCTCCCACGGAGCGGGGGGCCAAGCATATCCACGAACTCATCCGGGCCAAAGAACAGGGCTATGGGGCCTATTTGCTGTTCGTCATTCAGATGGCCGGGGCCAGGTCCATCCGGCCCAACGATGCCACGGACCCGGCCTTCGGGGCGGCCCTGCGGGCGGCACATGCCGCTGGGGTGGAGATTCTGGCCTACGATTGCTGTGTGACCCCGGAGACCATGGAATTGGCGGAAAAAGTGCCGGTGTGCTTATAAACTGTCGGCAATTTCCTGAAAATACTGATAGAAAAGTCCCAGATGCCGCCCGTCGACCAGAGCGTGGTTGGCCAGAATGGCCAGAGGCATTTCTACACGGCCGTCGCTTTTCCGGTCGTACTTGCCCATGGTCAGCCGGGGATTGCTGTCGGAGGGAATGGGCGTGGGTTGGATGACCTGGGTGAAGCCGATCCAGGGCACGCAGGAGGCGAATACCAGACTTAATTCGTCGTCTTCCTCCGTAAGGAAGCAGGAATTGGCCTTGGCCCGCTCCTGGGCGGCTCCGGCGGCAACGAGATATTCTTCCAAGGGCAGGGAAGGGGCTGTCCGGCAAGCAGTGAAGGTCCCATTGGGTAAGGGAACGGTGTGGGAGCAATCGCAATGGTCAAATTCCACGATGCCATCGCCCAGAATCCGCTGGCGTAGCTCCGGGACTCGGTTCAGGGCCCGCATGGCGGTCCAGAGAATGGCCAGAAAGCCGGAGCCGCCCTGTATTTTGGCGGCGGCCAAAGGTCGGGTCACGTCCACGGTGGCGGTGAAGCCCACGTAGGGATAGGCTTCCTTACGAAAAAATTCAAAATGGCTCCGCCGGGGGTAAGCTTCCAGATTGATGGTTTTCATATGCCCTCCAAAAGTCCGGGCAGATCGGCAAGACTGCAAATTTCATAGTCCGGACGGATATTCCCGGCTGCTTTTTTCTTGGGATTCACCCAGCAGGTGGAAATCCCGGCGTTTTTACCCCCCAGAATGTCCGAGGTCAGGCTGTCGCCCACCATCAGGGCCTTTTCCGGGGCATAGCCGGGAATGCGGGCCGTACATCGGTCAAAAAATTCCCTGGAGGGCTTGTCGGCCCCAACCCGCTCGGAAATGAACAGGTTTTCAAAATAGGGGAGAATTCCGGCGCTGGCCAGACGGCCGTCCTGGACCTTGGCGTTGCCATTGCTCAGCAGGAACATCCGGTAACGGCCCCGGAGAACATCCAGGGCTTCTTTGGCGCCGGGGAGGAAGTAGTGGCCATGGGAGAGATTTTCCTCATAGGCACGGGCTACGACCTCGCCGGGCACATCGGCCCCAATGGCAGAGAGAAAAGTCACGAAGCGGCTGACCTGCAATTCCGCACGGGTGATTTCCTTCCGTTCTAACCGCTCCCAGTGGGCCTTGTTGATGTCGCTATATGTGCGAAGATTATCTTTCGTGTAGGATATACCGAAGTCGGTCAAGGTTTTGCTGAGGGCGACGGTCTCGGCTTTGCGGAAATCCAGAATGGTGTCGTCCAGGTCCAGAAACAGAAATTCGACCATATTATCCCTCCCGGAGGCTTTTGCCGATGGCGTTGGACAGGGCGGCGAAGGCCTCGATGCTCAGCGTTTCGCCCCGGACGTTTTCCGGTAGGCCGCAGTCCGCAATGACTTGGGCCGCACCGGTCTTGCCCAGCTTGGGGAACCCGGAGGCCAGGCCGTTCTGCAGCTTTTTCCGCCGCATGGCGAAGCTGGACCGGACGGTCCGGAAGAATAATTCCGGGCTTTCGATGTTCCAGGAACGCTCTTTGCGGATTTTCAGTGCGATGACGGCGGACGTGACCTTGGGGGCCGGCAGGAAGCAGCCGGGGCCTACGTCAAAGAGAATTTCCGGCTGGGCGTAATACTGGCAGAAAATGGAGAATGCGCTGTAATCGGCGGTGCCGGGGGCGGCAATGATGCGCTGGGCCACTTCTTTCTGGACCATGACCGTGACCTGATCGAAGCATTCCGCTTCCAGCAGGGCCGTCAGCACCGGGGAGGTGATGTAATAGGGCAGGTTGGCGCAGGCCATGGGCCGCAGGCCGGGGAATTTCTCCCGGACCAAGGCGGGGATGTCTTGCTTCAAAATGTCCGCCCAGAGAATTTCCAGATTGGAAAATGCTCCTACGGTCTCGGCGAGCAGGGGCTTGAGCCGGGTGTCTACTTCCACGGCGCAGACCTTCCCGGCCCGGAGACAGAGCTGCTGGGTCAGGCTGCCGATGCCGGGACCGACTTCCAGCACGCCGGCGTCCGGCGAAACCCCGGAATCCTCGGCAATGCGCTCCGGCACCCAGGAGGCAATGAGGAAATTCTGGCCCTTTGCCTTGGAAAAATGAAATCCGTACTGCGCCAGCAGGGGCTTCATCACGGAAATATTGCATACGTCGATCATACTGAAAAACCGCCTTTCTTCCGGTCATTGTACCAGAAAAAAGGCGGTTTTTCAAGAGCAAATGCTCAATCCAGAATGTAGACGATGCAGTTTCTTGCACCGAACTGAACGCATTCGTCATAAGTATCGTAGTACAGGTCGATGCGGTGACCCAGAATCAGGCTGCCGGTGTCCTCGGCGGTGGCGATGCCGTACACCACCTGTCCGTCCTCGGATACGATGTACATTCTCGTCCCCAGGGGAATGACCTCCGGGTCCACGGCAATCTCGCCGTAGCGGGCCTGGGTGCCGGTGGCGGTGATGCCGTCGCTTTCGGGCCAGCCGTCCAGAGAATAGGCGGTGGCCAGAACGGTAATGGCCTGGCTGTAGGTCAGGACCTCCCCGGTGGGAGTAGTAATGGTGCCGCCTTCAATGACCGGGGTACCCTCGGTGGGGGCGGCTGCGGTGCCGGTGCCACGGGCGATGACCTCGTCCACGGGATGGACGGTGACGGTCCGGTCCAGAATGGTCCGGCCGGTCTCTACGCCCTCCTGATAGCTGACGCTGGCGGTGCAGCGCATCTGCCCGTCGGACCCAACGGTCAGTACCTGCTCCTCGCCCTCGTCCAGCCAGGACGCCTCGCAATAGGTAATGTTGTGGGGGATGGCCTCGGTGTAAACCTCCAGGCGGGTGGCGGTGACGGCAGAGTTCGCGGCGGCACGGGTCACATAGATGTTGGAAATGCCCGCCTCCTGTGCGGTCACATAGGTGTCTTCCGCACCCAGAGTCAGGCCGGCTTCACCCAGAACGGCATCCGGGTCCGTTGCATAAGTCATGTGGACCAAGGTCCGGTCGCCGTCGGTAATGACGTAGGTATTTCGGGCGGAGACCGTCTGGGTCAGTAGCAGAAGGACCAGGATCAATGGAAGGATCAGGGATAACGCACGATTCCGGGAAACGGACAGAGTGCGGTTCCTCAGAGCCAGTTCCTGCATGGGAGTATGCCTCCTTTCAGAAGTCTAAGTTGTATACTGAATTTCAACCGGAAACAAGTGGTATCAAATTGTTACACGGTCTTGCTGTGCCGAGCAGCTTGGGTACATTATAACAAAAATCAGAAAAAAGTCAAGGGTTTTTATTCAAACACCGGTAAACGACAACTTTTTACAAATTTACTCATGAAGAATTATGTAAACAAAAACTGGGAGAGTACGGTCGAGGATTCCAAAATTATCCTACATCTTGTAATTTTTGTTACTTCGTTTACATAAAAGAAAGGGTTATGTAACCACTTCGTCAACCTTTGCGGCGGGTGCGTTATGGTGAACCGGAAGAAAAAATTTTGGCCTGCCCCTTGACAAAACCGAAGAATCGTGCTAAAGTGCATTGCAAGAAAAGCGTTGATGAAGACACGCGTTCCCGGAAAGTTCCGCAGAGAGAGGTCGGCTGGTGAAAAGACCTTGGAAGTCCTGCCGGGGGCGATACCACTTCGGAGCTGCGGGTCGGAAATGGCTTGCCGGATGCGTCCGTTACAGCGCCAATGAGTGGCATGGCCGGAGATAATCTCGGGTATGCAACCAGGGTGGAACCGTGGAATACGAGTTTTGTATCCCACCCCTGATTTTTCAGGGGTGGGATTTTGCGATCTTGCCCCAAAATAAAAGGAGGCAACAATTATGTCCGAAGAAAACCTGTACACCTTTGAAAACCCGGAGTACCGCAAGACCTACTGGCATACCTGCTCCCACATCATGGCCCAGGCTGTGAAGCGGCTGTGGCCGGAGGTCCAGCTTGCCATCGGCCCCGCTATTGACGAGGGCTGGTACTACGACTTTGACGCTCCCTTCACCTTTACCCCAGACCACCTGGAAAAGATCGAAGCGGAGATGAAGAAGATCTGCAAGGAGCGTCTGAGCATCGTCCGCAGCGAGAAGCCCCGGCAGGAGGCCATCGCCTATATGAAGGAAAAGAACGAGCCTTACAAGGTGGAGCTCATCGAGGACCTGCCGGAGGATGCCGTCATTTCCTTCTATACCCAGGGTGAGTTCACCGACCTGTGCGCTGGTCCACACCTGGACCACACCGGCCGGGTGAAGCACAACGGCTTTAAGCTGACCAAGAGCTGTGGCGCTTACTGGCGGGGTGATTCCAAGCGGAAGATGCTCCAGAGAATTTACGGCGTGGCGTTCCCCAGCAAGGACGAATTGGACGAGTACCTGAAGCGGCAGGAGGAAGCCCAGAAGCGGGACCACAATAAGCTGGGCCGGGAAATGGAATTCTTCACCACCGTGGACTGCATCGGCCAGGGCCTGCCTGTCCTGCTGCCCAAGGGCGCACGAGTCATTCAGGTGTTGCAGCGCTGGGTAGAGGACGAGGAGCAGAAGCGTGGCTATCTGCTGACCAAGACGCCTCTGATGGCCAAGCGGGACTTGTACAAAATTTCCGGCCACTGGGACCACTATCTGGACGGTATGTTCGTGCTGGGCGACCCCTACGATGAGGAAAAGGAGTGCTTTGCCCTCCGTCCCATGACCTGCCCCTTCCAGTACCAGGTGTACCTGAACCGGGCCAGAAGCTATCGGGATCTGCCCATGCGTTTGGGCGAGACCTCCACGCTGTTCCGCAACGAGGATTCCGGTGAAATGCACGGCCTGATCCGTGTCCGCCAGTTCACCATTTCCGAGGGCCATCTGGTTCTGCGGCCCGACCAGTTGGAGGACGAGTTCCGTGATTGTCTGGAGCTGGCCAAGTATTGCCTGGACACCGTGGGCCTGCTGGAGGACTGCACCTTCCGGTTCAGTCAGTGGGACCCCGCCAACCCCAAGAACAAATATGAGGGCACTGCCGAGCAGTGGGAGACTGCACAGGCGACCATGAAGCAGATTTTGGACGATTTGGGTGTGGAGTACACCGTGGGCATTGACGAGGCTGCCTTCTACGGACCCAAGCTGGACATTCAGTATAAGAACGTCTTTGGCAAGGAAGACACTCTGGTGACCATCCAGATCGATATGTTGCTGGCTGCCCGGTTCGGCATGGAGTACACCGATGCCGACGGCCAGAAGAAGCTGCCCTATATCATTCACCGGACCAGCCTGGGCTGCTATGAGCGGACTCTGGCCTATCTGATCGAGAAGTACGCCGGTGCGCTGCCTCTGTGGATGATGCCCACTCAGGTGAAGGTTCTGCCCATCACCGATCGGGCCCATGACTACGCCGAGAGCCTGGTAAAAAAGCTCTCCGATGCGGGCATCCGTGCCGAGAGCGACCTGCGTAGCGAGAAGCTGGGCTATAAGATCCGGGAGGCCCAGATGCAGAAGATCCCCTATATGCTGGTCGTGGGCGACCGGGATATGGAGGACGGCACCGTGTCCGTCCGGACCCGGAAGGGCAACGATTTGGGCGCTATGACCCCGGACGCTTTCCTGGGCAAGTGCCTGACGGAGATCGCCACCAAGACCAAGGACATCTGATAACGCAAATTCCCTCTGTTCTTCGGAGCAGAGGGAATTTCTTATGAAAGAGCCTGCTTTCCAGCTGGAAAACAGGCTCTTAATTTTACAGCACCTTGGAGAGAAAATCCTGCAGCCGGGGGTGTTTGGGATGCTCAAAAATGTCCTCTGGTGTGCCTTCTTCCAGTAGCTTGCCGTCGGCCATGAACAGTACCCGGTTGCCTACTTCTCGGGCAAAACCCATTTCGTGGGTCACGACGACCATGGTCATGCCGGTCTGGGCCAGCTCTTTCATGACTTCCAGCACCTCACCCACCATTTCCGGATCCAGAGCGGAGGTAGGCTCGTCGAAGAGCATGACCTCAGGCTCCATCATCAACGCCCGGACGATGGCCACCCGCTGCTTCTGGCCGCCGGAAAGCTGGATGGGATAGGCGTTGGCACGGTCCTCCAGACCCACTCGTTTGAGAAGGCCCAGGGCCTTTTCTGTGGCCTCGGCCTTGGACATTCCCTTGACCTTCATGGGGGCTAAAATCATGTTGTCCAGGATGGTCTTATGAGGGAACAGGTTGAAATGTTGGAACACCATGCCCATTTTCTGCCGCAGGGTGTTGATGTCTATCTTTTTCTTTTTGCCGTCTGTATCAATGTAATATTTCTTGGTGATGTCCACACCTTCAAAGAGAATCTCGCCCTTGCTGGGTGTCTCCAGCAGGTTCAGGCTCCGCAGAAGGGTGGATTTTCCGGAGCCGGAGGGCCCGATGATGACTACCACGTCGCCGGGGTGAATATCCACGCTGACGCCGTCGAGAGCATGGAGGGCACCGTTATTATAGTGCTTTTCCAGGCTTTTCACCTGGATCAGATTACCGGTTGTCGCCACGACGCATCTTCCTTTCAAAGTGAGCAATGATCTTGGATGTGGGGAAGGTGAGGCAGAAGTACAGGCAAGCTGCGATCACCAGAGGTTCGCCAATGGAGAAGGTGGCGGATTTTACGGAGTTTACAGCGGACATGATCTCCTGCACGCCGATGGTCCAGCAAATGGAGGACTCCTTGATGATGGTCACGAACTCGTTGGCAATGGAGGGAAGGATATTCTTGATGGCCTGGGGCAGGATGATCTCCTTCATGGTCTGCAAGGAGGTCATGCCCAGGCTCCGGGCGGCCTCGGTCTGGCCGATGTCGATGCTCTGGATGCCGGAACGGATGATCTCACTCAGATAGGCGGCGGAGTTCATGGACAGGGCCAGCACGCCGGGAACGAACCGCTCCAGCCGGATGAAGCCGAACATTTTATAGCTGGGCAGGGAGAGACCCGCCAGCAGCACATAATAGACCAGGAACAGCTGGACCATCATGGGGGTAGCCCGGAAAATTTCAACGTAGGCCGTGGCAACGAAACGCAGGGGGGCGAACCGACTCCGGCGGATAAGAGTCAGGAGCAGGGCAAAAATAAAGCCGAACAGCACGGTCAGGGCGGAAAGAGCCAGGGTACACACCAGACCCTGCCAGAACATCTCCGCATAGCGAAAGGCGGACTGGAATCCTTCAACGGAAAGGGACAAAGCAAACACTCCTTTTGATACTGATACCTGTGTAAAATTTGAGATTTTACACAGGTCTTTTGAAGCATCCAAGAGCTGCGCAAAGCGCAGTGGATGCTTCAAAAGCCGTCTCATACGAAATCTACGCCGCTGCGGCGGCTATGAAAGCAGAAATGTTTTCATCAGATTTCAGTATCACACAGCAGACCCCCGGAAGGGGTTCCTTCCGGGGATGTGGGATGATTAACCTTCGGTGGGAACTACACCGTCCTCGCTCAGCAGACCTTCGTAGGTGTTGCCGGCGGCGGTTTCGTTGGCGTCGGCTATGAATTGGGCCAGGGAGCCGTCGTCGATGGCGGCCTTGATGGCCAGGTTCACGGCGGCCTGCAGGGGGGCGTTGGACTTGTTCACGCCCACAACATTGCCGGCGGCCTCATAAGGCACGTCCATAGCAACGTACAGGTCCGGGTAGTTCTTGGCGTAAGCCTCGGCTACGATGGTCTCCACATAAGCGCCGTCCAGCTTGCCGTTCAGGACCTCGGCGATGATGTCTGTGACCTTGCCCAGCTCCACGATGTCGGCATCCGGGGAGTTGGCCTTTGCCAGCTTAGCCTGGATGGAACCCACCTGTGCGCCGATTTGATATTCGGCCTTGTTGGTGTCCGCAATAGCGGTGAACTGATCCTTGTTGGCCTGAGTGGTTACGAAGCACTGGGTGCCGGTGTAGTAAATGTCGGAAAAGAGCATGGACTTTTCCCGCTCGGGGTCCGGGGAGTAGCCGGCCATACCGATGTCGGCCTTACCGGTGCTCAGCTCGGTGATGGTGCCGTCGAAGTCCATGGGGATGATCTCCAGCTCCAGACCCAGAAAATCGGCGATGTAATGGGCCAGGGCAATGTCGAAGCCTGCCAGGGTGGGCTTGTTGTTCTCGCTCAGAGCGTAGAACTCATAGGGGGCAAAGTCCGGGCTGGTGACCATGGTCAGCTTTCCGGAGGTAATGGTCTTGATGAGGGGCTTCAGCTCCTCGATGGTCATGGCGGAATAGTCGATGGCGTCGGCATCCTGCTTCTGGGAGGCACATCCTGCGAATACGCTCAGCATCAGGACGGCGGAAAGAATCAGGCACATCAGTTTTTTCATTTTTATTACTCCTTTTCCCGTCCCTTGGGGCGGCATTCTTTATGGCCGTATTATAATTCGAATATTATTCATTGTCAAGCGGATAAAAATACGAAGCATTTGAAAATTATTCCTGTTATCTTGTGACAGATACCCAAAAATATGCAGAAATTCACTGTATAACGGAATAACGCCGGGAAATGCTTGACTACGAAGTGAATAATATACATGAATTTATGAATAAACCGGGAACACAGAAAATACCGCCCCGAAACAAAAATTAACTTGCTTTTCGACAGCGACTTTGTTATGATATTACATATTGTAAAGGCGAAGGGGAACCGGCCGATGGAGTTTTCGAATCTAACGTTTCTGTACCTGTTTTTACCGGCGGCGGTGCTGGTGTATTATCTTCTTCCGGGTATCGGAAGAAAGAATACGGCGCTGCTGGTATTCAGTCTGCTGTTCTATGCCATGGGGCAGCCGCTGTACCTGCCGCTGCTGGTACTGCTGAGTTATGCCAACTTCCGGTTGGGCCTTCGCACGGCACCGGGACGGAAGGGTGTCGTAGCTGGGGCGCTGGTGCTGAATATCGGCGTGCTGGCGATGTTCAAGTATCTGGATTTCTTCCTGAGCATCTTCGGCATCACCGCCGGGGATGGCGGGGTGCTGGTGAATCTGCTGGGGACCTGGACCGAGGCCCTGAACAAGCTGGGATTCTCCTTCACGAAGCCCACGACCGCCTTGCCCATCGGGCTTTCCTTCTATACGTTCCAGGTCATTTCCTATTTTCTGGATCTGTACCGGGGAAAATGCGCCTCGGAGACCCAATTCCGGGAATTTCTCCTCTATCTGACCCTGTTCCCCAAGATGAGCCAGGGACCCATCACTCGCTACGCCGGGATCCAGAGGAGCCTCCGGGAGCGGAAGGTGAATTACGCCCTGACCTACCGGGGCGCTCAGCGGTTCGCTGTGGGCCTTGCCAAAAAAGTGCTGCTGGCGGACTACGCCGGGCGGGTGATCTCGGACC
This sequence comes from Clostridiales bacterium, assembly GCA_022770345.1. Classification (GTDB taxonomy): domain Bacteria; phylum Bacillota; class Clostridia; order Oscillospirales; family Oscillospiraceae; genus Faecousia. The sequence continues at coordinate 12,251 of JALEII010000054.1, forward strand.
TGGCGGTGTCCCGGTCCGACGGAAACCTGGTGGGGGCCTGGTTCAGTGCGGTGCTGTTCTTCTATCAGATCTATTTCGACTTTTCCGGCTATACGGATATGGCCATGGGGCTGGGCATGGTGTTCGGCTTCCGGCTGCCGGAGAATTTCGATTTGCCCTATACCTCCACTTCTATCACGGAATTCTGGCGGCGGTGGCACATGACACTGGGGGCCTTCTTCCGGGACTATGTGTATATCCCTCTGGGCGGTAACCGGAAGGGGCTGGCCCGGCAAGTTGCCAATATGCTGGTGGTCTGGCTTCTGACGGGCCTGTGGCATGGGGCCGGGTGGACCTTCCTGCTGTGGGGGCTGTACTTCTTTGTGCTGCTTACCATTGAAAAGACCTTCCGGGAGACTCTGGACCGGTGGTCGGTGCCGCTGCGTCGTTTTTTGACGACTTTGCTGGTGCTGCTTGGCTGGGTCATCTTCTCCCATACCACGCTGTCCGGCCTGGGGACGGCTCTGGGGGCCATGATGGGCCTTCACGGGCTCTGGGCGCCGGGCCTGGGGACCCGGCTGCTGAACAGTTTGCCGTTGCTGCTGGTCTGCGCTGTAGGGGCTACGTCCATTCCTCAGCGCATTGCCGTGGGCTTCCGGAATGTGACTGCCGGTCGGGGCAAAAATAAGAACGCCGTGACGGCTGGCCGGGTGGTGTACCTGGTCGTCAGCTTTGCGTTCCTGGTGGTGCTGCTGTGGCTGTGCACCGTTTCTCTGGTGGGGGCATCCAGTGCACCGTCCATTTATGCGAATTTCTGAAGAGGAGGTCGGGAATATGAAAAAACTCTACGGTCTGTTCTGCGGCCTGCTGCTTGCCGGCATGCTGCTGGTAGGTTTTATCTCCCTTTTTGATAAAGATGCCACTTTTTCCCAGCGGGAAAACCGAAAGTTGCAGTCCCGGCCGAAAGTGACCTTTTCTGCGCTTCTGGACGGGACCTATACGACCAAATTCAGCGCCTACTATACGGATACTTTCCCAGAACGGGAAAGTCTGATGGGGACCAACAAGCGCCTGAACGGCTTCTATCGCTTCGGCGGGACCTCCAATACGTTGGTGGTGGACCGGAACACCGGGGCTGCCGACCATGGCGAAAGCCTCCGGGACCCTACCGCTTCCACGAATCCCGGCCAGTCGGACGGGATGTCCGGGACCACGAACCCCGCCGCCGACACTACCGTGCCTACGGAGACAACGCAGCCCAAGCATTTGCAGGAAGCCGGGGAAGTCACCGGGGTCACGGAACAGCTTGGCTCCGTGGTGCTTGTGGGCAACCGGGCCTTGGACGTGCCTTACGGCAGCGATGCGCTGGTGGAGCGCTACGCCGGTGCGGTCACGGACATTGCCAACGCTTTGGGCAGCGGCATACGGACCTTTTCCATGCCGGTCCCCAATGCGGCGGCGTTTTATGCCCCGTCGGAGTACCGCAGCGGGGTCAGCTCACAGACCCACATGCTGGAACTGGTCCGGGACAGCCTTGGGGACAATGTGATCTTCGTGGATTCCTATACCAAGCTGCTGGAACACACGGAGGACTATATTTACTTCCGCACGGACCATCACTGGACCCAGCTGGGGGCCTACTATGCCTATCAGGCCTTCTGCGAGACGACGGGCCTCACGGCGCCCGGCCTGGGCGGCTTTGAAAAGGGTACGTTGGAAAATTTTGTGGGCAGTATGTACACCTATATTTCCGACTATCCCCAGAGCCAGGTACTGCTGGACGACCCGGACACCCTGGTCTATTACCGGCCCAAAGTGGAATGTACTACGACCTATTATTCTGACACCACCCTTTCCGACCCGGTGCCCATCGGGGCCATCAGCGGGGTGGGTGACACGTCCAATAAATACCTGACATTCCTGGGCGGCGACCATCCCATTACCATCATCGATTCCGGGAAAGAGGGCAAGGTCTGTATGCTGATCAAGGAATCCTACGGCAATGCCTTTGCCCCCTGGCTCATCAACAACTATGCGAAGGTCATCTGCATCGACCCACGGGAATTCAACCGGGAGGGAATGCCGAAGCTGGATCTGGCGGCCTTTGCGGCGGAGCAGGGAGTCAGCGACTGCATCGTCATGAACTACCCCATGATGCTCAACTCGGAGAATTATATTGCCTGGCTGCAGCGCCTGGTAGGAAAATAATTATTATTCCGGCGGTACAGAAATCATGTACCGCCGGTCTTTTGGAGGAACCATATTTTATGGCATCGTTGCTTCTGGCCGTTATTTATCTGGCCTTTATCAGTCTCGGCCTGCCGGATGCCCTGCTGGGGGCGGCCTGGCCGGTGATGCACACGGAGTTTGGCGTGAGCGTATCCTATATGGGAATGATCTCCATCATCATTTCCATGGGGACCATTCTCTCCAGCCTTCTTTCCGACCGGATGACCCGGCGGTTCGGGGCGGGAATCGTGACCCTTGCCAGCGTGGCCCTGACGGCGGCGGCCCTGATGGGCTTTTCCTTTGCCCATTCCTTCTGGCTGCTGTGCCTGCTGGCCATTCCCTACGGCCTGGGGGCCGGCGGCGTGGATGCGGCCCTGAATAACTATGTGGCCCTGCATTATGCCAGCCGGCACATGAGCTGGCTCCACTGTATGTGGGGCATCGGGGCTTCCGTTGGCCCCAGCATCATGGGCTACGCACTGGCCGGCGGACATAGCTGGAATATGGGCTACCGCTATGTAGGCTTCCTGCAGATCGGCCTGACGGTCATCCTGCTTCTGAGCCTGCCCCTGTGGGGAAAGCGGGATGTGGGAGCAAAAGAGGAAGCCAAGCGGGCCAAAGCTCTGTCCTTCCGGGAGATTTTACATATTCCCGGGGCCGTGCCGGCGTTTGTGGCCTTCTTCTGCTACTGCGCTCTGGAATCTACCGCCGGACAGTGGGCCAGCAGCTATTTCGTTATGAAGATCCATCTTACCGAGGACGAAGCCGCCAGCCTGGCCAGCCTTTTCTACATTGGCATCACCGTGGGACGGGTCATCAGCGGCTTCCTGACCATGCGTTTTTCCGACAAGCAGATGATCCGTATTGGCCAGGGGGTGCTGGCCGTGGGTGTGGCATTGCTGATCTTCTCCACCGGGAAGTACGCCGCCGCAGTTGCCATGGTTCTCATAGGCCTGGGCTGTGCGCCCATTTATCCCTGCGTCATTCACTCCACTCCCGCCAACTTCGGTGAGGAAAACTCTCAGGCACTGGTGGGCGTGCAGATGGCCAGCGCCTACTTGGGTTCTCTGACCATGGCCCCGGTGTTTGGCCTGGTGGCCCGGCATCTGTCCGTGAGCCTCTTTGGCTTCTATTTGCTTGCCATTTTGCTTCTGATGGTCTTTATGAATGAAAAACTGAATTGCATCAGTGCCAAACGGGCCGGAACCGGAAAATGACCCCGGAAAAAACGGGAAAAGCCCCGTATTTGGACAAAATACACCTTGTAATTATGAGAAAAAGAATGTATAATAAGCAGGTTGACTGGAATTGACAGATCTGGAGGTTTGTTGCAATTATGAAGAATCGAACCCAGGAATTGAAGCAGTATCTTCAGCCGGGCAGGCACGTCCACCTCGTCGGCATCGGCGGCGTGTCCATGCGGCCCTTGGGGTTGGTGCTCAAGGGCATGGGCCTGCTTGTTACCGGCTCGGATATGAACGCTTCCGTTTCCACGGATGAACTCATCTCCCGGGGCATTCAGGTGTCCATCGGCCACCGGGAGGAGAATATCGCCGGGGCGGACTGCATCATCCGCACGGCGGCAGCTCATAATGATAACCCGGAGATCGCAGCGGCCCGGGCCGCGGGGGTGCCCGTCTTTGAGCGGGCCCAGGCATGGGGCGTGATCATGCAGAATTACCGCAACGCCGTATGCATTTCCGGTACCCATGGCAAGACGACCACCACCTCCATGGTGACCCATATCCTCATGGAAGCGGCAATGGATCCTACGGTGATGATTGGAGGCTACCTGCCTTTGCTTCGTGCGGGCCACCGGGTGGGCCAGGGAGATACCATCGTGCTGGAAAGCTGCGAATACTGTGATTCCTTCCTGAATTTTTTCCCAACGCTGGCCGTAGTGCTGAATGTGGAGGCCGATCATCTGGACTATTTCAAGGACCTGGCGGACGTGGAGAAATCCTTCCGGGCCTTTGCCCAGATGGCCACGGACTGCGTCATTGCCAACGGCGACGACCCACATACCCGCCGGGCTTTGGAGGGCATGGATTACATCTCTTTCGGCCTGGGCAATGAAAACCGCATCCATGCGGCCAACATGGGTCCCGACTGGCGGCACTTTGACGTGGTCTGCGACGGGAAAATCTACTGCCATGTGGACATGGGAGTCCTGGGCCATCACAATGCCCTGAACGCGCTGGCGGCGGCAGGTGTGGCTTGGCATCTGGGTGTTGCTCCGGAGGCTGTGAGTCGTGGTCTGGCTTCCTTCCATGGAGCCGGACGGCGGATGGAGTACAAGGGACGCTTTAACGGGGCAGACGTGTACGACGATTATGCCCATCACCCGGACGAACTTGCGGCCACCCTGGAAACGGTCCGGACAATGGGCTATCAGCGACTGGTGCTGGCCTTCCAGCCTCATACCTACACCCGGACCAAGGAACTGTTCCCGGATTTTGTCCGGGAACTGAAAAAGGCGGATGTTCTGGTGCTTGCGGAAATTTACGCCGCCCGGGAGCAGAACACCGTCGGCATTTCCTCCATGGACCTGCAGGCCCAAATTCCCGGAAGCGTGTACTGCGAGACGCTGCCGGAGGTCACGTCCTATCTCCGGGAGATCGCCCGGCCGGGGGATGTCATCCTCACCGTGGGCGCCGGGGATATTTACCGGGCAGGGGAAGCACTGCTGAAATAAGGGCTTCGGTCAAAAGCGGAAAGGAAATTCATTATGAAAAAACGGAATGTATGCGTGCTGTTCGGCGGCATGAGCCCGGAGCATGAGGTGTCTCTGCGGTCGGCGGAGTACGTTTTGGAAAATCTGGACCCGGAGAAATACAACGTGTTTCCCGTGGGCATTACAAAAGAGGGCGATTGGGTCCTCTATACCGGCGGCGACTATTCCAAACTGCCCACCGAGGAGTGGATGGAGTATCCCAAGAACCGCCGGGCAGCCATTTCCCCAGTGCGAGGCCAGGGATTGCTGAGCTTCGAGGGCGACTGTGTGGTCCGGGAGCAGGTGGACGTGGTGTTCCCGGTGCTGCATGGAGAGAACGGCGAGGACGGCACGGTTCAGGGACTTTTGCAACTGGCGGGTATTCCCTTCGTGGGCCCCCGGCTGGCGGCTTCCGCCGTGGCCATGGATAAGACTCTGACCAAATTGGTTGCGGACAATGCGAAAATTCCTCAGGCGGCATGGCAGTTAGTCAGCCGTCGCGATATGGAGAAGCGGATGGACCGGACCCTGGAGGAACTGGAAGGCCGGTTCGACTATCCCATGTTTGTGAAGCCTGCTGGTACCGGCTCCTCTGTGGGCGTGTCCAAGGTCCGCACGAAAGAAGAACTGCGGGAGGCGCTGCTGATGGCAGCGGCTTACGATGAGAAGGTGCTGGTGGAGGAATTTATCGACGGCATCGAAGTGGAAGTGGCCGTCATGGGCAACGACAGTCCCGTGGCCAGCGTCTGCGGCGAGATTGATTCCGGCGCAGACTTCTATGACTACGACGCAAAATATATCACCGATACCTCCGTGGCATACATTCCTGCCCGTCTGGAAGAAAATGTGGCTGAGCAGATTCGGGATATGGCCGTGCGGGTGTACAGCGCCATCGGCTGCCGGGGCCTGAGCAGGGTGGACTTCTTCGTGACAAAGAAGGACAGCCGTGTTGTGTTCAACGAAATCAACACCATCCCCGGCTTCACGTCCATTTCCATGTACCCCAAGCTGTTCGCCGCCAGCGGCATTCCCGGTAAGGAACTCATTGATTCCCTCATTGATCTTGCCATGGAGGATGCGGAATGAAGAAAAACGTGCTTCTCTCCATCCGGGGCTGTCAGAACTATCAAGGTCAGGAACCGGACGTGATCGAAATGGTCACAGAGGGCACACTGGAGCTGCAGCCGGACGGCTGGGAGATCAGCTATGAGGAAAGCGAGCTGACGGGACTGAAAGGGGTTCACACCTCTTTTGCCGCCCAGAACGGGGTTATTACCCTGACCCGCAGCGGTGCCCTGAATTCGCAGATGGTCTTTCAGGAGGGGGTCAGCCATGATTCCCTGTACCAGACGGAGTTCGGTGCCTTGATGATTACCGTCACAGCCAGGGCTTTGCAGGATACCCTCAGCGAGCAGGGCGGCACCGTGGACCTGAGCTATAGCATCGAGATCGAGCAGACCGCCGCCGGGACCATTGATTATCATTTGGACGTAAAAATCAAATAATGCAGCAAAAAGCGCCTTCCGTATCCGAAGGCGCTTTTGCTTATGGAATTTTCTCGTAGCGTACCGGGGTTTTTCCGGAAAACGTCACCGTGAAGCCCTGGCCCGGGGCAAGGGAATAGTCGTAACGAATCCCACCGAACCAGTGCATCATCAGCAAGGCGATGACCCCGCCGTGAATCACCCCGCAGGTATCGATGCCTGCTTCCAGCAGATCTTCTACCGCTTGCAGGCTCCGGGCCAGCACCGCCTGTGCATCCTCGCCGCCGGGGCAGGGGAGATGCTCGGAATCCTCGCACCAATGGCGGTAGTCCGGGTCATCCTTCAATTCTTCGTAGCTGTGCATTTCAAAGCGCCCAAAGTCCATTTCCCGCAGGCCGGGGAGAATTTTGTGGGGCAGAGGGCCGTAAATTGCCTGAAAGGTCTGCTCCGTGCGAACCATCCCGCTGGTAAAATACCGGGGGGCCTTCGGATAGCGTGCAGCGTTGGCCGCCAAAGCCTGGGCGGACTGGGGCAGCAGGGCCAAGTCTGTGGAGCCGTAGTATAGGCGGAGGAGGGTGGCCCTCGTGTCCCCATGGCGAATCAGGGTCAGCTTCATTTCAGAATCTCCTCCAACCCGCAGAAAATGCGGACCACGCGGTCCGATTGGACGGCGATTTTCTGCACCAGAGACCCGTGACATTCCCGCCAGGCCCGTTCCTCCGGGTCCATGGGTACGATGCCGCTGCCGATTTCCCGAGAGATGAGGATGCTGTCCCGGAACAGGGGCAGATATTTTTCCGGGTTCGGCTCCCGCCTGGTCAGAGCCTCCAGATGGGTGAAGCAGGGATAGGGCCGGTCCGGGTCGCCGTCAGACAAATCGAAAATGTCGTCCTTTGTCAGGAAATAGCGCTTTGCGGCGTAGGTCAGCTTGCCTTGGTAGGCACCGCCGAGAATCAAAACCATGCTTTTACCTCCCCAAGGCCCAGACGGCCACGCCTACCAGCTCCCCCAGAGTCAAGGCGAAGCCGGAAATATCCCCAGACATTCCGTCCAACTGACGGTAGCCGTATGCAGCGGCGAGTTCATAAGCGGCAGCTGCTGCCATCGGGCCAAAGCTGAAAGAGATGCCGATAGGCAGAATGGTGAATAGTCCCAGCAGCAGGCACAGCGTAGCGGTCAGACCGCCGCCCAGGTGGCTCATGGACGCATATTGGCTGGTCCCCATGGGCCGCAGCCTGCCCACGGCCAGACCGGCGCAGCACCGGACGGCGGCGGGGATAAAGCACAGGCCCAGCAGACTCCGGTTCTCGCCGGCGGAAAGGAACAGGCTCCATTGGCCCAGAGAGAGCAGCACGATGCAGATGACCGCAAAAGCACCGCAATGGGAATCCTTCAGGATTTTCTGCCGGGTGGCCAGATCCCGACGGGACAGAATGGCGTCGCACACGTCCATGTAGCCGTCCAGATGGATGAATCCGGTGAGCAACCAGGGAAATACCGCCAGCAGTAAATGGACCGCAGGATTGTCCCATCGGCTCAGCAGCCGGAAGCACAGAGTCCAAAGCCCCCCCACTATCAGCCCCACCAGCGGCAGGCAGGTGAGCATCTGCCCACGGGCCTTCTCATTCCACCGGGGCAGGGGATTGGGGATCGCCAGGAACATTCCCCAGGCCATGGAGAAGCCGTCCAACCATTTTCCCATATTTGTCCGCTCCTTTCCAAAAGTGGGGCAGTCCCGCCGCCACTTCCAATACCAGATCAAATTCTTCTGCCGCCCTTCGGCAGACCAGCGCCAGCCCCCGGCGGTAATTCTCCGTCAGGGGGTCAAATTGGATGCCGTCCCGGAACACCTCGTCGCAGACGCAGACGAAATTTTGGGGATGGGTGCTGACGGTCAGGAGATCCCGGCACAGCCGCTCCGAAGCGCCTGGGTCTACGTCTTGGCTTGAGAACATTTCGCAGGCCAGGGCAGCGGTGATGCTGTCAAAAAGCACCGTGCCGGCAGAGACGATGAGGGGTAGGGCAGCGGGTAGATTTCTTCCCCACTCAACGGTCTCAAAGCCCCACCCGTCCCGCTCTAAGCGATGTCGGGCAATGCGGGCATCGTCCTCTCCGTCCATCGGCTCCATGGTGGCCCAATAGTACAGTTTCTTTCCGGCAGCTATCCCTCTGGCGAGACGCTGGGCCAGCATACTTTTGCCGCTTTTGCTGCCGCCTAAAATCAGAATTCTCACGGGGCATTTACCGTAAAGCTGTCCTGGGCCCGGATGGGTTCCAGGTAATCGTCCTGAATGGCTGCCTCTGCGAAGGTCCCCATGCCGTTCATCACGGCACAGGCAGCCTTGAGAATCTGAAAGGCAATGGGACAGCCACTGCCCTCGCCCAGGCGCATATCCAGCAGCAGGCAGGGCTCCAGACCTAACTCCGCTGCCGCCAGCCGGTAGCCGATTTCGTAGGAAGCGTGGGACAGGAACAGAAAGTCCTTCGTGTTGGAATTCAGGCGGCAGGCACAAAGGGCGGCCACGATGGAAATAAAGCCGTCTACCACTGCTGGGATGCGCTGCAAGGCACACCCCAGAAACACGCCGGTCATGGCGGCCAGGTCCAGCCCACCCACAGCGGACAGTACGTCCACAACGTCCTCTTGGTCCGGGTGATGGAGGGCCAAGGCCGTGGTGATGACCTGCTTTTTTACGGCAAATGCCTGGTCCGTAAGCCCGCCGCCCCGGCCTGTGACGGCTTCCGGTGTGGCTCCGGTCAGCGCCGAAAGCACGGCGGCGGAGGTCGTGGTGTTGCCAATGCCCATTTCCCCAACGCCTACGGCGTTTACGCCGTCTTTGGCGGCGTCTGCGGCCAGGTCCAGTCCAACAGACATGGCATCCAGGACCTGCTGCCGGGTTAGGGCCCGCTCCTTGGCGATGTTGCCTGTGGAGCGGCGGATTTTTCGGTCCAGGACCCCCGGAATTCTCCGGTCCGTATCGATGCCCAGGTCGGCAACGACTACCTCGTTGCCAAAATAGTAGGCCAGGGAGGACATTCCGGTGATGTGCCGGGTCATGTTGATGACCTGAGACAGGGTCACGGAGGTGGGGGCCGAGGAGACCCCTTCGGCGGTGACGCCGTTGTCCGCCGCCAGCACAATGACCCGGCATTTTTTAATTTCATTTTTCACCTTTCTCGTAATGCCTGCCAGCCGGATGGAGTAGTCCTCCAGCTTTCCCAGACTGCCGGGGGGCTTGGCCAACTCCGCCTGCCGCTGGCGGGCTTTTTCCATGGCGGAGTTGTCCGCTGGGGCAATGGGAAGGCATTTCAATTCATATTCCGTCATAATGTTCCTCTTTTCAGCAAGCCCCACCGGCAAAGTGCATCCAGGGATGGGGCGCAATTCTGATTTTCCAGGGTCAGCGTGGCTTCCGGGCAGAGGGCTAAGGCCCGATCCAGCAGGGCCTCCATGGGGAGGGTCCCCTGGTCCAGGCTGGCGTGGAGATCGTCGCTGCCGTCGTTGTTGTGGAGGTGCAGATGTTCCAGCCAGGGGGCTACGGGGGTCAGCCAGTCCATGGGCTTCACTTCTGTTAAGCAGGTATTGGCGTGGCCCACATCCAAACACAGCCGCAGCCGGGGATCGTTGACAGCCTCTGCCACCTGCACCAGCATTTCCGGACTGGGGTCCATGACGTTTTCCAGACACAGGACTATGTTTTCCGGCAGCGATTCCAGAAAATCCCGCCAGAATCGGACACTTTCAGCCACAAACCACTCCGGGAAATAAATATGCGGGATGAAGCCGCTGTGGACTACGATTTTGGAAATGCTCAGGGCCTGAGCTATGTTTATGGTCTGCCGGAAGCGTTTTTTGACGATTTCCCGTACCAGCGGGTCCACAGCACAGGGGGATAGTTCTGCGAAGGGGGCGTGAAGCACGAAATTCCCAATGCCGGATATTTCTTTTTTCGCTTCTTCCAGCCAAACGGGGTCCTCCAGATTGGGGGCGTATGTAAAGGTAGTCAATTCCAATCCGAAACCCCATTTCCGGGCTAGGACCGGGGCCTCCGGGTCCATGCCGGAAAGAAATAATTTCCCTGCGGGAATTTCCATGGGCGTTTCCTCCTGACGCGTTTCCTATATTATAGCGGATATTGTCGGGAATTGCCACAGGAAAATTTTCCGCTTGTGCTGCTTGACAGACTGTGATAGGATATAGATAAATACGGAAAAGAGGAAGTTGTCCATGGAATTTACAGTACTGGATACGGACCGGGGCACTGCCCTGACCGGGACCCCATGGCCGGAATATCCCCGGCCTTCGCTGCGGCGGGACTCCTTCGTAAATCTGAACGGCGGTTGGGACTTTGCCGTTGGGGACCCGGCCCAATTGCCGGAGCATTTTGACCGGACCATCCGGGTACCTTTCCCGCCGGAATCCAAGCTGTCCGGTATTGGCCAGGTGTTCCCGGAGGAACAGGCTCTTTATTATCGGAAGAATTTCACCTTGCCGGAGGAATTTGTGGGGCGGCGTGTGCTGCTGCACTTCGGGGCTGTGGACCAAGAAGCTGCCGTATTCCTGAACGGAAAGAAATTGGGAATCCACACCGGCGGCTATCAGGCTTTTACTTTTGAAATCACCGACGCTTTGGAGCGGGAAAATACCCTGCTGGTTCGGGTCCGGGATCGGCTCAGTGCGCGCATTCTGCCCTACGGTAAGCAGACAAGAAAACGGGGTGGAATGTGGTACACCCCGGTCAGCGGCATTTGGCAGACCGTGTGGATGGAGGCGGTGGGGGAGAATTACATCCGCAGCATCCAGGTGGAGACCGGCGATCATTGGGCCAGACTCTATTTTGAGGGCATCACTGACGGTCAGGCCATTGTTCACACCCCCGACGGGGACTTGAATTTGACCATTTCCGACGGAATGCTGGAGGTGCTGCTGGACCGGCCCCGGCTCTGGTGTCCGGAGGATCCCTATCTCTACGAGGTCCATGTGGAGACGGCAGAGGACCGGATCGACACTTACTTCGCCCTGCGGACTCTGGAGACTAAGCTGGTCCGGGGCTTCCCTCGGCTGTGCCTGAACGGGAAGCCTTATTTTTTCCACGGGGTTCTGGATCAGGGCTATTGGAGCGACGGCCTGTTCACGCCTGCCAGCCCTGCCTGCTTTGAGGATGACATTCTCGCCATGAAACGGCTGGGGTTTAATACCCTCCGCAAGCACATCAAGGTGGAGCCGGAGCTCTATTATTACGCCTGCGACCGGTTGGGCATGGTGGTGTTTCAGGACATGGTCAACAATGGTTCCTACCGCTACATCCGGGACGCGGTGCTGCCTACCTTGGGCTTCCAGAAAAAGGATGACCGGCGGCTCCATCGGGACCCTGTGACCCGGCGGCAGTTTCGACTTGCCATGGAGCAGACCGTGGAACAGCTGCGCAGCCATCCCTGTATATGCTACTGGACCATCTTCAACGAGGGCTGGGGCCAGTTCGACAGCCAGCGGGAATATGAATTCCTGAAAACTCTGGACGATACCCGCTTTGTGGACACGGCCTCCGGCTGGTTCCGCTGGGGGGACAGCGACGTGGAGAGCCTGCATATTTATTTTCACCCCATTCGCCTGCTGAAAAGCCAGCGGCCCCAGGTGCTTTCCGAGTTTGGCGGGTATGTGTACAAGGAAAAGAGCCATTCTTTCAACCGGGACAAGACCTACGGCTATAAGCTCTTTGACCGGCAGGAGGACTTCATGGACGCTCTGGAACGGCTCTACCGGGAGGGGGTCCTGGAAGCCAAAAAGAAGGGCCTGTCCGCCGCCATTTACACCCAACTTTCTGACGTGGAGGACGAGACCAACGGTCTTATGACCTACGACCGGAAAATCTGCAAGGTAGACGAGAAGCGCATGAATCTTCTCTCACGGGCCTTGAGGGAAGAATAAAAAAGCGTGGAAAGGGAGCGAACTTCCTTTCCACGCTTTCCATTATACCATAAAAACGAACATTTTTCAAGACTGGTTCTCCTGCACGCTTTATGCTATACTTTCAGGCAGAAGGAGGCGGTCAATATGGACCTTACAGCGAAAATTCTGGACCTTTCCGAGTGTTATCGCCGTATCAGTTCCGTGTTTCCCTATTTTCCACGGCTGGACTTTGATTTTGAAGGCTGGTATGGGGAGTGCGTCCGGCGGGCCGCGGCGGCAGCGGACGAGAAAACCTATCACCTGACCCTGATGGCGTTTCTGAACCGGCTGGGGGACGGGCATACGGACTACACCCCGCCGAGGGACTGGCTGGACCAAATCGGCTATCTCCCGTTTCGCTTGGAGGCGTTCCCGAAAGGATATTATCGGCAGGGGCGGCGGGTTCTGGCCCTGGACGGCGTTTCCATGGAGGAATGGGCGGACCGGATGAAAGAAATTTTGCCGGGGCGGGGAAATTACCTCTATCCCGGACCTTTTCAAGCGTATTTGCCGATGTTTCTGACCGGGGAAACCCATGTGCTGACCACGGAAGCCGGGGAGGAATTGTTTACGCTGAGCCGGGAGCGGCCAAAAGCATCCCAATTTTGCCCGGAGGCGGCGTGGCACTATGAGATGTTAAGCGAAACGCCCCGGATGCGCCGCTATGACGGGGACATCCTCTATATCCGGTTGGACCATTTTCTGACAGACTGGTCAAAATCCATTTGTTCGGCCCTCACCGACGGGACAAGCTGGCAAGGCATCGTCCTGGATATCCGGCAAAATATCGGTGGCATGACGGCCTTTGCAGCCAAGGTCGCGGAGCTGTTCTTTGACGGGGAATTTTCCGGCTGCCGGAAATGGACCCGGCTGACTCGTGGGGTGGACCTGGCCAGTGGCAGTCAGATCATCGGCATGACGTCGGAGGAATTGGAAAAGTTGGGGGCCAACGAAGGGGAGCGATGCAGTCTGGATACCCTGAAGGGGCGGAATTTTGAAAATTACACGGACCGCTTCGGGAAAATTGGACAGAAAGCCGTATATGCCGGGCCATTGACCCTGCTCGTTGGACCAAACACCGTGTCTGCGGCGGAGGATTTTACCGCAATGTTCCACTCCAACCGGCGGGCCTGGCTGCTGGGGATGCCCACCCGTGGGACCACCGGTACGCCGCTGCTGGAAAGGCTCCCCGGCGGGGGCAACATTCGGGTGGTGTCCGTGGGCTATCGTCTGCTGGATGGCACGGAGTTCATCGGCAGGGGCATTCAGCCAGATGAGTGGAGCCAGCCGGACCCGGCGGAGTGGTTTGCAGGGGATGATAAAACGCTCCGATTGGCGTTGGAGCGCTTCGGAATGGGCAGTGACCTGCCAAATCGTTGCTAAATCAGAATTCCGCGGCAGTGGTCGATTTCATGCTGGATGATTTGAGCGGTCCAGCCGGAATAGGTCTTGATGCGCCAATCCATGGCATCATTCTGATAACGAACCTTGATTTTTTGAAAGCGGCGAGCAGGACGGGGGCCGCCCAGCAGAGAAAGACAGCTTTCGGACGTCTCAAATTCCCCCTCCGCTTTTAGAATTTCCGGATTGAAAAGCACGGTATAGGTGGGATTTTTGCAGCTTTCATCCAGAAAAACGATGATATTCTTCCGGACGCCGATCATGTTGGCAGCCATGCCCACGCAGTTTTTTCGGAAGGCCAGCAGGGTGTCCAGCAGGTCCTGAGCAACTTCCTTATCCTCCGGCCCGGCGGGGAGGGAAGGCACGGCCAGTGCTGCCGGGTTATGGACCAAGGGACGAATCATGGATTTTCCTCCTTATGATGATATTCCCGGAGCCGGTCCCGGAAGGTCAGTTTCTCCGGGCGACGGTGCAACTGCTCCGTGAATCGGCCGGTGACGGCAATATAAATGGCGAACAGGTAGGGAAGCCCAGGCTGGTTTCCAGCAGGGAATTGACGATCAGGGGCCGCAGCTTTTCCTCCAGGGTGAAGCCCGCCGAGCGGATGCCACCAATAAGCAGTTCTGCTTCCCAGCCGAATAGCCATGATAGCCGTAGCCAGATCCAGGCGAAATTTGTGAAGCCGTAGCGCATGGGCACATTCAGACCAGCCACCCAGAAACGGCTGTTCCCCGGCGAAATGGTCCGGGGGTCGCAGACCAGGTGGAAAATGCCATCATGCACCAGGAAATATAGAATTCCTGCAAAAAATCCAACCAGCACCGTCAGATAACGGTGCTTCCACGGGAGTATCCCGGCGAACAGGACCAGAAAAAGAAGGCCCAGCCCAATATAGGCGGCAGGAAAGGCTCGCCGTGCGATCAATTCCGTCATGTTACGCTCGCTTACTCAAAAAAACGCCCTCACCGAGAATGCGGTGAGGGCGATGTTGTTCGGATCAGCCGATGTCCCTGGCGTAGCCCTGTGCGCTTTCGGCGTCAAAAAGATCGGAGAAATAGCTTCCGTTGTACATCAGATTGTACCCATCCACAAGGGTCCGGGGCATTCGGAAATAGCTGCCGCCGATGGTGATGGCGGTATCCTGGAAATTGAAGCCCAGATAATACCGGAATCCGGCGTTCATAAGCGCTTCGAACTTCTCCCCGGAGTAGCTTCCGAATTCGCTTTCCTTTGCAAAGGCAAATACATCCACGCTGCCCAGAATGGGTTCCACCTGGTCCTTCCACTTCTGCAGGTCCGCTTTCACGTCGGAAATGTCCGCAGAATCATAGTCCATGTTGTCATAGGTATAGCAGGCAATGATATAGCCCTTGGCCCGGAGAGCGTTGACGATATTCATGGCACCGTCCAGCTCCGTCTTATAGTTGGCGGCGGTGGCGTCCTGGGTCCGGTAGCCAAATACACCGTTGTAGCCGGTAACGGCAAGCACGGCACGGGCGTCGCCCAGGGCGAAATCCGGGTGTGTGGAGATGAATTCTTCCAGAATGGGCACCAGATCGTAGTTGCCCATGATGTTGGTGCCGGTGGAATCCACCATTTCGGCCTTGATGTTGCCGCTGCCGTCTACCACCAGACGGCTGGCGAAGCCGCTGCCGTCCTTGTCCGCAATACCGTCTCCGTCACCGTCTACCATGTAGAGGTTATAGTTCACGTTGGTCTGAGTGAGCATTAATGGCTTCTTACCGCTGGGTAGGTAGAAGGTCTTGGCCACATAAACGGTCTGACCGGCAGCGTCGGTGGAGGTTGTCACAATGTCGTCCAGACTCACCAGCATATAGTTGTTGTCGTAAAGCTGCTGGAGAATATTGGAGAACTCGCCAATAGTCACAAAGTTATTCTGGAAGGAATCGGCGTATGTAGCATCCGTAAAGGCACGGGCTGGGTCCGCAACCAGAAGCTGGAAGGAGAGGTTCGTTACGGCGCTGGGGTCGTCCCAAGCAACCATGGCGCTCTGGGCGCTGACGAACTCGCTGCGGCGGGTCTGCAATTCGGGATAATCGGAAAGTGTACCGCTAAATCCATCGATGAGGGCGATGGCCCCCTCGTAATCATAGCTGGCAGCCTTGGCGGCGGCGGAACGAAGAATATTTTCCGCTTCGGTATCCCAGGCCTTCTTTTGAGCCTCGGCCGCTTCGGAGGCGGCAATGCTGGCATCTCTATCCGCCTGCTTTTTCTGGACGGTGCGGCTGATGGAGCCACCAATAAAAACCAAAACAAAGAAAAACGCAACGCCGGTGATGATAAGCGGCAAATAGCGTTCCTTGAATTCCTGAATTCTGGAGCGTTTTTTTCGCCGAGGATTCACCGGGCGATTCTCCTGCTCGTACTGTTCATCCATGGGAGATCCCTGCCTTTCGTAGAACTATCAAGTTTATTATAACACCGAACGGAGAAAATGCAAGGGAAAAATGTCGGATATAAAAAATCAGCCGCCATTTCTGGCGGCTGATGAAAGAAAAGCGAAGTAAAATTTACTTCAGCTCGGCGGTAGCGCCGGCTTCCTTCAGCTCGGCAACAATCTTCTCGGCGTCTTCCTTGGAGATGCCTTCCTTCAGGGTCTTGGGGCAGTTGTCCACCAGATCCTTGGCGTCCTTCAGGCCCAGACCGGTCACGGCACGGACAACCTTGATAACGCCCAGCTTGGAAGCACCGGCTTCCTTCAGGATAACATCAAACTCGGTCTTCTCCTCTTCCACGGGAGTGGCAGCCACAGCGGGGCCAGCCACAGCAGCGGCAGCGGCGGAAACACCGAACACTTCCTCCAGAGTGTGAACCAGTTCGGACAGCTCCAGAACGGTCAGACCCTTCACTTCTTCAACGAGAGCAGTGACTTTTTCACTAGCCATTGTAATGATCCTCCTAAATTAAATAGTGTTTTAGATGAGATTTAAGCGGGAATCAAGCTTCCGCAGCTTCTGCAGCGGGAGCGCCGCCCTCCTTCTGCTCCCGGATCTGATCCAGGACAAAAGCCAGGCTGGAGATAGGAGCCAGGAAGGTACCCAGAACCTGAGCCACCAAAGCATTCTTGCTGGGCAGCTCGCCGAAACCATTCAGCTGGTCAGCGGTCAGCACAGAGCCTTCCACGATACCGCCCTTGATGGTCAGGACGTTCTTGTTCTTCTTGGCGAACTCGCAGATGATACGAGCAGGGGCGATGGGGTCGCCGGTGGTGCTGGCCATGGCGGTGGTGCCGTTGAGAACCTCAGAGAAGTCATAACCGGCATCCTTAGCGGCAAACCGGGTCAGAGTGTTCTTAACAACACCGTACTCGACCTCAGCCTCCCGGAACTGCTTCCGCAGAGCGGTGTCCTGAGCCACGGTGATACCCTTGTAGTCCACAAAAACGACGGAAGTGGCTTCCTTGATCTTACCGGTCAGATTTTCCACAACAGCCTTCTTGCTTTCCAGAACCTTTGCGTTGGGCATGAATTTTCACCTCCGAAAATGAAAAAATGTCTTCCCGCCAAAAGACAGAAAGACACGCAAATAAACTTTATTCACGCACCTCGGCAGGATTTACTCCAAACGGAACCTGCTGTCTTTGGCAACTCTTAGAGTATAAACGATATATGACGATTTGTCAAGCACTTTCTCCCGAAATCTGAGAGATTTTTTCCTGCCCTGCGGATCTCGCCGCAGGGCAGGGGAAAATTACAGATACTTGGCAGTAGAGACCTTCACGCCGGGGCCCATGGTGGAAGCCACGACGCAGGAACGGATATACTGGCCCTTGGCAGCCGCGGGCTTTGCCTTCACGACGGCCTTCACCAGGGTATCCATGTTCTCGGTCAGCTTCTCGGCGCCGAAGGACACCTTGCCGATGGGGCAGTGGATGATGTTGGTCTTGTCCAGACGGTACTCCACCTTACCGGCTTTGATCTCGGTAACGGCGGCGGCCACGTTGGGGGTCACGGTACCGGCCTTGGGGGAGGGCATCAAGCCCTTGGGGCCCAGGACCTTACCAAGGCGGCCAACAATGCCCATCATGTCGGGGGAAGCGACAACCACGTCGAAATCGAACCAGTTCTCCTTGGTAATCTTCTCCACAAGCTCCATGCCGCCGACATAGTCAGCACCCGCAGCCTTGGCCTCGTCTACCTTGGCGTCCTTTGCGAACACCAGCACCCGGCGTGTCTTGCCGGTGCCGTTGGGCAGGACCACAGCGCCGCGGACCTGCTGGTCGGCGTGACGGGAGTCAACGCCCAACTTGATGTGCAGCTCGACGGTTTCATCGAACTTTGCGGTAGCACCCTTCACCACCAGATCCAGGGCTTCGCTGGGATCATATTGCACGGCGCGGTCGATCATCTGTGCGCTCTGCTTGTACTTTTTACCTCTAAACACTTGTTATATCCTCCTTATTGTGGTGTAGCGGAATAATCCTCCCACTTTTCCGGCAGGAAACGCTGCCGGGCAGCAAATATCAATCGACGACGGTAATGCCCATGGAACGGCAGGTACCGGCGACCTGGCTTTCGGCAGCCTCCAGAGAGTTCACGTTCAGGTCGGGCAGCTTGGTCTTGGCGATCTCAGTGACCTGAGCCTTGGTGATGGTGCCGACCTTGGTCTTGTTGGGAACCCCGGAACCCTTCTCCACACCGATGGTCTTCAGGACCAGCAGGGGAGTGGGGGGCGTCTTGGTGATGAAGGTGAAGCTCCGGTCGGCATACACGGTGATGACGACGGGGATCTTGTAGCCCTCCATGTCCTTGGTGCGGGCGTTGAATTCCTTGATAAATGCGGCGATATTAACACCGTGCTGACCCAGAGCCGGGCCAACGGGAGGGGATGCGGTTGCCTTTGCGGCGTTGATCTGCAGTTTGATAATGCCAGTGACTTTCTGTGCCATAATAAGCACCTCCTGAATAAAATGTGGTAATGATGCGCCAAAGGGCGCATTTTTTGCGGGGCGAAATGCCCCTCCCACCGTTACCGGTCCCAAAAATGTGGGACGGCTGCGTTTACTGGGAAACGACCTCTACCTGATCGAGTTCAAACTCCACAGAGGTCTCACGGCCAAACATGGATACCACCACACTGACCGCATTTTTGTCCACGTCGATGCTCTCCACCGTACCGGTGAAGGAACTGAGGGGACCGTCGAGGATACGGACGGTATCGCCTACTGCATAGTTGACGATGATTTCCCGCTTCTCCACGCCCATGGCGTAGACCTCTTCCTCAGAGAGGGGGGTGGGATCGTTGCTGGATGTGCCTACGAATCCGGTAACGCCCCGGACGTTTTTGATGACGTGCCAGGTGTCGTCGGAGTAGACCATTTTGACCAGTACGTATCCGGGATAGACCTTCCGGTCATAGGTTTTGCTGGCGCCGGATTCCGTGATTTCCGTAACGGTTTCCAGAGGGATCGAGATCGCCAGGATCTGATCCTGAAGACTGCGGCTTTCCACGGTCTTCTCAATGGTGGCCTTTACGGTGTTTTCATACCCGGAATAGGTATGCACCACATACCATTTTGCCGTTTCTGCCATGGTCGGCTCCTTAGTGGAACAGGCCGATGAGGGCATCAATGCCCACCTGCGCCACGAAGTCGAACAGCCAAATGAAGACACCGACCACCAGGACGCAGCAAACCACGACCAGAGTGTTTTTCAGCACCTGCTGCGGGGTAGGCCATACGACCTTCTTCAGCTCACTGCGGAGCTCCCGGAAGTACTTGCGGACCTTGCCCCAGGTTCTTTTGAACCAGTTTTCCTTTTTGACTTCTGCCATTTTCGGTGGGCCTCCTTACTTCGTCTCGCTGTGAACGGTGTGCTTCTTGCAGAATCTGCAATACTTCTTCATTTCGAGACGGTCGGGGTCGTTCTTCTTGTTCTTCATGGTGTTGTAGTTTCTCTGCTTGCACTCAGAGCATCTCAAAGTGACTTTTACTCGCATGACGGCACCTCCTTAAAAATTGCCTCCCTGTATCACCCCGGCTAGAAAAATTTAGAGGCGGTCAACTACAATAGCCGCTCCGGGGCTGAAAATGGGCGCAAAGACCCGATTTCACAGGTAGAGCCATTGTATCATACGCTCCCTCGGAAGTCAACAAAAAAATGCTTTCTTTTTCGCCTTTTTTCCTGTATAATAGTGCCAGACAAAGCGGAAGGAAGCGATTGCAATGAAGATTATGGGATTGGACTATGGCGATGCCCGCACCGGCGTGGCCATTTCCGACTTACTATGTACGCTGGTGGGCTCCACTACGGTGCTGCCCAGCCGGAATGAGGAAAAGCTTCTGGCGGATGTTGTCCGCTTGACGAAGGAGAACGGCGTGGGGACCATCGTGGTGGGTCTGCCCCGGAACATGGACGGAACGGAGGGACCGAGAGCGGAAGCCTGCAGGGCCTTTGCAGAAAAAGTAAAGGAGATTACCGGGGTGGATGTGGAAATGTGGGACGAGCGGCGGACCACGGTAGAGGCCCATCAGATCCTGTCCGACCACAATTATCACGGGAAAAAGCGGAAAAATACCGTGGATGCGGTGGCTGCCTCTCTGATTCTGGAGGGGTATCTGGCCTATCGGCGGCGGTAAAAGAGTTCCCGGATGCCCAGGAAAAGAAGCAGAACGCCGAAGGCCTTTTTCATGAGGACGGCATCCAGGATATTTTCCAGTCGGGAGAACAAAAATGCAGCGGCGCAGCCCGCAGCCATACCGGGGAGCAGGGGCTTGACAGGCAGCAGCCCCTGCTTTTTACGCAGCAGCAGTGTGATCAGTGCAGCGGGCAGGTAGAAAAGCAGATTGACCATCCGGGCATCCTGCTGAGGCATTCCGACGACCATGGTCAGCCACAAAAGAAGCAAACTGCCTCCGCCGGTCCCCAGGCCGGAGAGAAAGCCCAGGACGGTACCGGCCAGAAGGAAAACGGGAAAGCTGCTCAGCATAAATACCGCACCCCACTCCATAAAATCAGCGCTCCCAGAAACCGATGGAGCCAAAGGGTCGGGATGTGCTGTCCCCAAAGTCCGGCGGCCAGCCCCCCAAGACTACCTCCTATCAGATAAGGCAGGGCTGTGGACCAGGGGATGGCCTGCCCACTGCTCAAAAGCGAGGTCATGCAGATGGGAAAGATCATGGCAACGGAGGCGGGAAACAGATTATCCTCCTCCATGCCTACATAACCGGACAGCATGGGCAGCAGGACCATGCCGCCCCCGCCGCCGAACAGACCGTTGATGGCCCCGGCGCAGCCTCCGGACAGGGCCAGCTTCCCACTTTTTTCCATAAAAAATCGCCTCCTGTGGGAATCATTCCCATGGGAGGCGATTTCTATGCGCTTTTAGTTGCTGGATGCCAGCACCAGGTCCTTGCGGATCTTGGAAGTGTTCAGCACGTTGACGGTGGTGGCTTCCACCAGGCCGTCGTACCAGCTCTGCATATCGTCGCTATGCAGCTGGTTTTCGATCATGTAATCCCGATAGGTCTGCTCGGAGCCACCCACGAAGTACATGATGTGGTAGCCGTATTCGGTTTCCACGATGCCGGTGTCGCCCGGCTGATGATCTTCCAAAGCCCAATCCTTGAAGCTGGTCACATAGTTGGAGCCCGGGTTGATGTTCTCGTACAGGCCGCCGGTGGAAGCGGAGGCGGTGTCAGCGGTGTTGGCCTTCACAAGCTCGGCAAAGCTGTCCTCGGTGGCATCGCCGGACTTCCACTGCTCCAGCAGCTCCTCGGCTTTGGTCTTGGCGGCAGCCTTCTCCTCATCGGAGTAGGTGGTGTTGCCACTGGAATCCTTGGTGCCACCTTCAAAGGCTACCAGCAGATGCCGCACGTTTGCCATGGGCTTGACGTTGTCGGTGGAGCTTTCGAACATCACCACGTAGTAGCCGTAGGTCGTCGTGGTCTCCTTGCCGTCATCATCGGTGGTGGTGGACTCGTTGGGGAACACCTTGGTGTCACCGGCTACCCGGCTGGGATCGGAGACCCACTCCTGGAAGGCGGAGTTCACGGAGGTGTAAAGAATGTCCTTGCTCTGGGTTGCGGTCAGTTCGGAGGCAGTCGCTGCGGGCAACTCCACCAGGTTCACTAACTTCTCCAGTTCCACGGTGGACTTGGCCTCTGCCAGTTTGTCGGCAGCTTCCTTGGCAGCGGTGACGGAAGCGGCCTTCTCCTCGTCGGAGTATGTGACCTTGTTGTCGGAGTCAGTGGTGCCGCCCTGCAGGAAATCGCTGGCCTTCAGGTACACGGTGGTGTAGGTGAAGGAATTGTAGTTCTCGCCATGCTCGGCATCGTAGGCACGGATGGCGGCGTCGTCATAGGTCAGACTCTCGGAGTGGGCGTTTTGGTAAGCCTGGGCGATGAGGGACACCCGGCAATATTCCCGGAAGGTCTCCTCGGTAGCGCCGTTGCCGTAGCGGGCCTTCAGGTAGGCGGCCAGGTTGGAGTAACCGGCGTTGGTGCCGGCCAGCGTCATGGAGCTTACGGTGGTATCCACGTTGGCGCTCACGTCGGTGTCGAAGCCGTTGGCTTTGGCATCGTCATAGAGGGCGTAAGTGCCCCGGGCATTTTCAATGGCGGTGTCCAGGAAGTAGTCTGCCCAGGTCTGGTTGGTGCTGCCGTCCCGAATCTGGCTGTCCAGGGACTTGGTCAGGTTCAGTCCCATCATCTGCAGGTACAGGCTCATGTAGTTGCCGTACGTGCTCTGCCAGGAGCTGTACTGGGCCTGGATCAGGTCCATGTAATAATAGTTCAGCTCTGCGGTGGACAGCGTATGGTCGCCGATCGTCACAGCCTTGGTGTTCTTCTCAATGGTGCCGGAGTTGCTGATGCTCCGATAGATCAGGGTGCCTGCAAAGGCCACCAGAACCAGTGCGACCACACAGATGAACACGATGGTGTACACCTTTGTCTGCTTGGCCTCTTTCCGGGCTGCCTGCTGCTTCTCGGTGAGCTGTTCAAGCTCCTGCTCCTTCCGCAGCTTTTTCTTGTTGGATGCGCTCATGTGATTCATTCCTCTCGTTTTTCCGGTGCGGAAAGCGCCGGGTTTTGCATAGACCGGTTTATTATAACGGATTCCTCCGGCGCTTGCAAGAGGAAAATACAAATGTTTTCGCAAAAGCGAAAAGAGTTTACAGAAAATGCAAAAAAACGGGGAGCCGAAGCTCCCCGCACCCCGCTTTAGCCGTATGCACCCGATTATGACCTGCACGAAATGGCAGGTGGGTCGCCGCTCACGACCATCAGTGCTCCCAACGTCCACCCATCGTCGAAGCGTGGGCGGGAGGTCTGCGATCCGGCCGGGAAGTCAAA
Organism: Clostridiales bacterium; assembly: GCA_022770345.1. Classification (GTDB taxonomy): domain Bacteria; phylum Bacillota; class Clostridia; order Oscillospirales; family Oscillospiraceae; genus Faecousia. The sequence continues at coordinate 35,320 of JALEII010000054.1, forward strand.
CGTCCCGATTGAAAAATGTGGGTCCAAACGGGCACATTACGAACCAAGCAGGAAATAAAAACTTATTCCTCGTCCTCGGAATCTTCTGCGTAAAGCTGGTCCATGATAAGCTGATAAACGGTGTCCAACTCCGCATCGTCCTCGATGGCGCACAGCAGCGGCTCGCCGTTTTCATCCTCCTCGGACTTGAGGATGCTTACTTCCAGGTCCGTCTCGTCGTTATCGCCATTGGCGGGGGTCACGGCCAGATAAGTGGAGCCGTTATACTCCAGAGAACTGAGGACCTCCAGTTCGTATTCCGTGCCGTCCTCGTCTACAATGGTCATAAAATCAGAGCCAAACTCGTCTGCCATAGTATCTCCTCCACTTTCGAATCCTTGAACTTGGCTATATTGTACCCGCTGTGGCGGAGAAAATCAAGAGGGAAAGTGAAATTCCGTGATTATGACAAAAAGTCCTCTAACCGGAGCCGTAATTCTTCCTCGCTTTTTATGACAATTCCACGAAAAAGGGCCTCCTGGTCCTTCGGCGGCAGGTTAGCCACGGCGTAGGGGAACACGGCCACCGGCTCCGGGTCCTCATCTTGCCACAGAGCCACATAGCAGCCCCGAACCCCTAAGAGATACACCAGCATCAGCCCCAGGGACAACAATCTTCGCATTTTCTTCTCCATCCTTTCCTGAAAGAAGGATACCCATTTCGTTAAATGAATATTAATAAATAGGGGGTTTCCCTTTGGGGAAAAATATGCTATAATACGCCAAACGGGTCTTTTCCTGTGTTCCCCTACGCACACGATTTTTGTACAAAGCCTTTTCAGGAGGTATCCAACTATGGCTGAACAGGATCAGAATAAGATGAAAAAGAAGGAGCCAAAGCCCCGGCAGGAATGGAATGCGCCCTGGTATATGAAGACCATCCGGGGCATCTGGATGGTGCTTTTCGGAGCGTTCAAAGTGGCGGTGGGTGCTGCGGCTACCGTGGCCATCATCGGTATGGTATGCTTTATGGTACTGGCCAATGCCACCGGCGACTACCTGCAGGAGGACATCATCCCCGGAGCGGGCGTCGATCTGGCCACGAAAGTACCGGACCGGGCCTCCCGGCTCTACTATGTGGATGCCAATGACAATATCCAGCTGCTGCGGGTCATGTATGCCAGTGCCAGCCAGGAGGATGCTTCCTTTGACGAGTTGCCCCAGGACCTGATCCATGCGGCGGTGGCCATCGAGGACAAGCGGTTCTTCGAGCATCAGGGCGTGGACTGGGTTACCACCATCAAGGCCTGCGCACGGATGTTCATGAACGACGCCGGTGTGGGCGGCTCCACCATTACCCAGCAGATGATCAAGAACTACACCGGCAAGAATGAAATTCTGGTCCAGCGGAAGGTCCAGGAGATCATCTCCGGCATCCTGGTGGAAAAGAAATACTCCAAGGAAGAAATCCTGGAAAAGTATATGAACATCATCTATATGGGAGAAGGCTGCTTCGGCGTGAAGAGCGCTGCGGCCACCTATTTCGGCAAGGAATTGCAGGAGCTGACCCTGGCCGAGTGCGCCAGCCTCATCGGCATCACCAATAATCCCTCTCTGTATGATCCCTATATCAGTGACAAGACTCTTGCCAACAACCGGGAGCGGCAGTTGACCATCCTGGACCAGATGCTGGAACAGGGTTGGATCAATCAGGACCGGTATGATGAGGCTGTGGCCCAGGAAATGGTATTCAAGTCCGGTATTGCTGACGCTGACCGATGGGTGAAGTGTCAGACCGAGGGCTGCGGCTATCAGGGTCCCGTGCGGGATCTGGTCCACGAGGAAGGCTCCGACCATTATTATTGCCCCGACTGCGGCAATGAGATCGAGGTCAAGGCCGGCGGTGCCGAGGGTGTGTATTCCTACTTTGAAGAGACGGTCATTCAGGATGTGGCCGAGGCTCTGGCCAAGCAGGACGGCATTCAAGATGTGACGAATGAAATTCGGGTCGAGTATATCAATAAGCTGACCACTGCCGGTTATCATATTTACACCACCCTCAATAAGGATGTGCAGGACCAGGTGGATGCGATCTACAATAACCTGGACGAAATTCCGGAAACCTACGGCGGCCAGCAGCTTCTGGCGGCTACCGTCATCATTGATAACCGCACCGGCGATATTTGCGCCCTGGCCGGTGGCGTGGGCGAGAAGGACACCTACTTTGGCTACAACCTGGCCACAGATGCCTACCGGGGCAACGGTTCTTCCATCAAGCCTCTGACGGCCTACGCCCCTGCCTTCGAGGCGGGCATGACCCCGGTGACGCCCATCTGGGACATTCCGCTGACCTATGACAGCGGTGCCTATCCTTTGAACTTTGACCGGTCCTATTCCTATCGCAGCACCATTCTCAACGCCCTGACCAACTCCATCAACGCCGTGGCGGCCTGGATGGTGTATGAGAACGGCATCGATTACAGCTTCGACATCGCTGTTAACAAACTGTGCTTCAAGAAGTATGTGGAGGAAGAGTATTCCGAGTATTACGACGAGTACGTCACTGACCGGTCCATCGGCGCTCTGGCTTTGGGCGACCAGATCTATGGTGCCACCGTCCGGGAGGAGACCGCCGCCTATGCTGCGTTCGCCAACAACGGCATCTACCGGCAGGCACGGACCTTCACCAAAGTCTATGACCGGGACGGCAATCTGGTGCTGGATAATACCCAGGAATCCCACGAGGCCTTCAGCGAAAAGACCGTCAACTATATGAATTACTGCCTCCGCAACGCCGTGGTGAACTACACCACCGAGGCAAATCTGTCCACGGGCATCGCCTACGGCAAGTCCGGCACCACCGGCAACAGTCACGACCGTTGGTACTGCGGCTTCACCAAGTATTACACCAGCTCCGTGTGGGTGGGCTTTGAGCAGCCGGAAACCATTCGGACCGTCAGCTGGGACAACCCGGCAGCCACCATGTGGCGGAAGGTCATGGAGCCAATCAATGACGGCAAGGAGGAGGCTTACCTCCACGATACCAGCGGCATGAGCTATTTCACCATCTGCAAGGACTCCGGTAAACTGGCTACCGACGCTTGCCGGAAGGACATCCGCATTACCTCTGCCGGGTACAGCCCCACCCAGTCCGCCATGGCCTACTGGGAGGACGTGGACTTGGGCTATTGCGACCAGCATGTGCTGGTGGATTACTGCAAGACCGGTAACGGCGTTGCCACGGACTACTGCAAGAAGTTTGCGGAAGTGGACAAGACCGTTGAGATTGAGGAAGTGGCCCTGGTGAAGCTTACCAAGAGCCAGCTGGACGACATTATCAAGGCTGGCACCGTGGGTTTGGAAAAGGCGTTCCTGCGGGACGACTATATCTATTATATCAACGACGACGGCAGCGATGCGGAGTTCCACGGCATCAACGGCAACGTGAACACAAATGTGAAGGCTCCTTATCAGGTCTGCACCGTGCACACTAAGGAAGCCTGGGAGGCCTACGAAAAGGCGCATCCCTCCAAACCCGGCAATCCGACTACCCCCACGGTGCCCGTTCCCAGTAACCCCACCATCGTGACCCCGGCTTACTAAGAGGAGAAATAAAGAAATATGGTTTGGATCTCGGATCTGTGGAAAGATTTTGAAGTGTTGGATACCTCGGAAGGGGAACGGCTGGAGCGGTGGGGCAAGTACCTGCTGGTCCGTCCGGACCCTCAGGTGATCTGGGACACTCCCCATGCAAACCCCGGCTGGAAGCACTATGACGCCCGGTATATCCGTTCTTCCACCGGCGGCGGCCGGTGGTCGGACAACGACCTGCCGGAAAAATGGCTTATCCGCTATCAGGATTACCTGACGTTCCAGGTAAAACCCATGAATTTCAAGCACACGGGCGTGTTTCCGGAGCAGGCCGCCAACTGGGACTTTATCCGGGAGAAGGTGGCCTCTGCCAACCGGCCCGTGCGGGTGCTGAATCTCTTCGCTTATTCCGGCGGCGCTACCTTGGCGGCGGCAGCGGGCGGCGCAGAGGTCTTCCATGTGGATGCGGCCAAGGGCATGGTGGCCTGGGCCAAGGAAAACGCCAAGGCCTCCGGTTTGGAGGATAAGCCCATCCACTGGATCGTAGACGACTGCGGCAAGTTCATCCAGCGTGAAATTCGTCGGGGACGGCGCTACGATGGTATCATCATGGACCCGCCAAGCTATGGCCGGGGCCCCAGCGGGGAGATCTGGAAAATGGAGACCAGCTTCTATCCCTTCTTGCTGGAAACGGCGAAGCTGCTGACCGACGATCCCTTGTTCGTTATCATCAATTCTTACACCACCGGCCTGGCCCCCTCTGCGGTGGGCTATGCGGCCGATACGGTGTTTGGAAAGACCCACGGCGGCAAGACGGCGGTAGGGGAGCTGGGGCTTCCCGTCACACAGACCGGCTTTGTGCTGCCCTGCGGCTCCACCGGTCGGTGGACGCCGGATTAAGGAGGAATTTCGTTGCAGGAAACCATTCAGACAGAGCATTTGGCATATACGTATCCGGGCGTGGAAGACACGCCCGGCGTTGCCGTATTTAAGGATCTGGACCTGACCATCGAAAACGGCAGCTTTGTGGCAATTCTCGGCAGCAACGGCTGCGGAAAATCCACCCTGGCTAAGCATTTTAACGCCATCCTGTTGCCCACCGGCGGCAAAGTCTGGGTCTACGGTATGGACACTGCCGACGAGGAAAAGCTCATCCAGATCCGACGCAGCGTGGGCATGGTGTTCCAGAACCCGGACAACCAGATCGTGGCGAATGTTGTTGAAGAAGATGTGGCCTTTGGACCGGAAAATCTGGGCATTGCCAGCCCGGAAATTCGAAGAAGGGTGGAGCTGGCCCTGAAACAGGTGGGAATGTACGAATTTCGGGAGCATGCTCCGCATTTGCTCTCCGGTGGGCAGAAACAGCGCATCGCCATCGCGGGCGTTATTGCCATGGAGCCGAAGTGCATCGTCCTGGACGAGCCCACCGCCATGCTGGACCCCAAGGGCCGACGGGAGGTCATGGAGACCGTCCTTCGGCTGAATCGGGAGAAGGGTATCACCGTGATTCTGATTACCCACCATATGGACGAGGCAGCTCAGGCGGGCAGGGTGGTGGTGCTCCATCAGGGACAGATTGCTGCCGACGGCACCCCAAAGGAAGTATTTTCCCAGGTGGATCTGCTGCATCGGCTGGGGCTGGCAGCCCCGGATACGGTAGAGCTGTGCTGGGAACTGGACCGAAAGGGCTTCCGCCTGCCCCTGGACCGGCTGACCATCGAAGAATGCGGGCAGGCACTTTACGAGTCGGTAATGGCCTGACCCTTGGAGGAATGAACATTGACCCCAATTCTTGAAGTCCGGGACCTGACGCATATTTATTCCGTCGGGACCCCGTTTGAACATACCGCTCTGGACCGTGTGTCTTTTTCCGTCGAAAAGGGCGAATTTCTGGGTATCATCGGCCACACCGGCTCTGGAAAATCTACCCTCATCCAGCACCTGAATGGCCTTTTGAAGCCTACCGACGGTGAGGTGCTGCTGTCCGGACAGAATATCTGGGAGAGCAAGCAGGTGACCCGTGCCTGCCGGTTCCGGGTGGGCCTGGTGTTCCAGTACCCGGAGTATCAGCTCTTTGAGGAGACCGTCTATAAGGACATCGCCTTCGGCCCCAAGAACATGGGCCTGAAGCCGGACGAAATTGACCGACGGGTCCGGGAGGCCGCAGGCTTCGTGGGCCTGAAACCGGAGCAGTTGGAAGTCTCGCCCTTTGACCTGTCCGGAGGACAGAAGCGCCGGGTGGCCATTGCAGGCGTTATCGCCATGGAGCCGGAGGTGCTGATCTTGGACGAACCCACCGCCGGACTGGACCCGGTGGGCCGGGAAGAAATCCTCAGCAACATATGCGCCTACCAGAAGGCGAAAAATGCCACCATCCTGATGGTCAGCCACTCCATGAGCGACGTGGCCCGGCTTTCGGACCGGCTGCTGGTGATGAACGGCTCCAAGCTGGCCCTGATGGGCAAGCCGGAGGAGGTTTTCTCCCATGCGGAGGAACTGCTTTCCATGGGCCTGGACATTCCGCCTGTGACCCGTGTGTTTCTGGACCTGCGCCGCCGGGGGCTGGACGTGCCGCCGGTGTACACCATGGAACAGGCCGTGGCGGTGCTGAGCAAGTATCGGGAGGCGGGAAAATGCTGAAAGACATTACCTTGGGCCAGTATTTCCCCGGAAATTCCGCGGTCCATCGGCTGGACCCCCGGACGAAGTTGCTGCTGCTGATCGTTTATATTGTGGCCCTGTTTGTGGCGGTGAGCTGGGTATCCTATGCTGTGATGCTTGTTTGCCTCTGCACGGTTATTGCTATCTCGAAGATACCCCCCAAGTCCATTCTGCGGGGCATGAAGCCCTTGGTGATGATCCTGATCTTCACCGCTGTGCTGAACATCTTCTTCTCCCAGGGGGAGACAGTACTGGTTTCCTTCTGGAAGCTGACCATAACGCTGGAGGGCCTGCTGCGGGCAGTGCAGATGATGGTCCGTATCCTGATGCTGGTGTCCGGCACATTTCTCCTGACCTACACCACCTCGCCCATCGCCCTGACCGATGCGCTGGAATCCCTTCTGGGGCCGCTGAAGGTCATTCATGTACCGGTCCACGAACTGAGCATGATGATGTGCATTGCCCTGCGCTTTATCCCGACACTGATCGAGGAAACGGATAAAATCATGTCCGCCCAGCGTTCCCGTGGTGCGGATTTTGAAAACGGCAGTCTCATGGAGCGGGTGAAAGCCCTGATTCCCATTCTGGTACCGCTGTTCATCAGCGCATTTCGGCGGGCCGACGAGTTGGCCACGGCCATGGAATGTCGCTGCTATCACGGCGGCGAGGGCCGCACGAAAATGAAGCTGCTCCGCTACGGCCGCAATGATTATATTGCGTTCCTGCTGGGCATCGTGCTGCTGGCGGTGATCTTCACCCTGGTACACTTCGGACTGTGAGGGCTTATGCGAAATCTTGCGGTTTTCCTCATTTATGAGGGTACGGCCTATCATGGCTGGCAAATTCAGCAGGGCCTTCCCACGGTCCAGGAGACGCTGGCGAAGGCCGTGGCGGATGTAGTGGGCGGACCCGTCCATGTGGCGGGCTGCGGCCGTACCGATGCCGGGGTCCACGCTCGGTGCTACTGCGCCAATTTCCGCACGGATAGCCGGATTCCTGTTGACCGGCTGCCCTACGCACTGAATACCCACCTGCCCCCGGACATCGTTGTCACGGGAGCCAGGGAGGTCAGCGAGAATTTCAACGCTGTGGGGTCCTGCGTGAAAAAAGAATATACCTATATGATTTATAACTCCCGTGTCCGGGATCCCTTCTATGTGAACCGGGCCTGGTTCTATCCCCGGCACCTGGACGAGAACATCATGGCGGAGGCCGCCGCCCAGTTTGTGGGGACGCATGACTTTGCTGCAGTCCGGTCTGTGGGAACGGATGTGAAGTCCACCGTGCGAACTGTGTACGCCTACGATGTGTGGCGAGAGGCGGAGCGCATTTACCTACGGGTCAGCGCCAATGGCTTTCTCTACAATATGGCCCGGGCCATGGCCGGAACGGTGGTCTATGCCGCCGAGGGCAAAATTGCACCCAAGGACATCGGGGCCATTCTGGACTCCGGCAACCGGACCGCCGCCGGTCCCACGGTCCCTGCCGGGGGGCTGTACATGACCGGCGTGTGGTACGACAAGGGCCAAGACGGCTTCTTCCTGAACAACGGCTTTTGATAATTCATAATTTGTTATTTTCTTTTCCCGTCCTTTGTGCTATACTAGGCACAAAGGACGGCTTTTTACAAGGAGTGATACCAAATGCAGCCGAAAATGTGCAGCAAATGCAAGAAGAATATTGCCGTGGTGTTTGTCACCAAGGTGGAGAACGGCGTGACCATGAACGAAGGTTACTGTCTGAAATGCGCCAAAAGCCTGGGGATCCCCCAGATCGATGCGGCGGTGAAGCAGATGGGCATTTCTGAGGATGACCTGGATATGCTCAGCGATGAAATGAGTTCCATCTTTGGCCAGAGCGAGGAAAACGAGGACGGGGAGAACGACGCCCAGACCGCAACATTTCCTCTGCTGAACCAGCTTTTTGGCACTGGCAGCAATTTGCCTGCCAAGGAAAAGGAGGAAAAGCAGCAGGAAGCGCCCCCCAAGGAGGAGAAGAAAAAGTCCAAGAAGCATAAATTTCTGGACGCCTACTGCATGGATCTGACCGGTCGGGCCAGAGCCGGGAAGCTGGATAAGGTCATTGGCCGGGATGTGGAGACCGAGCGGGTCATTCAGATCCTGAACCGTCGCCAGAAAAATAACCCCTGCCTGATCGGCGAGCCGGGCGTTGGCAAGACCGCCATCGCCGAAGGACTGGCCCAGCGTATTGCCGCCGGGGACGTTCCCTTCAAGCTTCGGGACAAGGAAGTGTTTCTGCTGGACCTGACGGCCCTGGTGGCAGGGACCCAGTTCCGTGGCCAGTTCGAGAGCCGCATGAAAAGCCTGATTGGAGAAATCAAAGAGTGCGGAAATATCATCCTGGTCATTGACGAGGTCCACAACCTGGTGGGTGCAGGAGATGCCGAAGGCTCCATGAACGCGGCCAATATCCTGAAACCTGCTCTGTCCAGGGGAGAGATTCAGGTCATTGGCGCAACGACCTTTCATGAATACCGGAAGTACATCGAAAAGGATGCGGCGCTGGAGCGCCGGTTCCAGCCGGTGAACGTGGCGGAGCCGACTATTGAGGAAGCCTGCCAGATCATGCAGGGCATCGCAAAAAGCTACGCCCAGTTCCACGGAGTGACGGTGTCCCCGGAGATCGCACGGCAGTGCGTGATTCTCTCCGAGCGGTACATTACCGACCGGTTCCTGCCGGACAAGGCCATTGACCTGCTGGACGAGGCCTGTTCCGACGTGAACCTCCGCTGCAAGGAGATTTCCCGGATGGAGGAGCTGAAAAAAGAGCGGGACGATTATGAATTGGAACTGCGGATGCTCACCGAGGATACGGAGAACGAGCATTTCGAGCGGCTGGCGGAAATCCGCAGCAGACTGTGCCGTATTGCCGGGGAAATCGAAGAATTGGAAAAGCTGCCCGCCCCGGCTGTGACCATGGAAAGTCTGGCCCGCATCATCGAACTGTGGACCAAAATTCCTGCAACGAAAATCAAGGCTCAGGAATATGAGCAAATTCGGGGCTTGGGAGACCGGCTCCGGGAACATATCGTGGGCCAGGACCAGGCGGTGGATGCCGTGGCCCGTGCCATCCGGCGGAACCGGGTGGGCATTTCCCCCAAGCGCCGTCCGGTGAGTTTTATTTTTGTGGGACCCACCGGCGTAGGCAAGACGGAACTGGTGAAGTGCTTGGCGAATGATTTGTTTGACTCCACCGATGCACTGATCCGGCTGGATATGTCCGAGTACATGGAGAAGCACACCGTCTCCAAGCTGATTGGGTCTCCTCCCGGCTATGTGGGCTATGACGAAGCCGGACAGCTGACGGAGAAGATTCGCCGGAAGCCTTACAGCGTGGTGCTGTTCGATGAGATTGAAAAGGCCCACCCGGATGTGCTGAACATTCTGCTGCAGGTGCTGGACGATGGCCGGATCACCGACGCCCA
>JALEII010000065.1 GCA_022770345.1 Clostridiales bacterium
TGACGAAGCCGGACAGCTGACGGAGAAGATTCGCCGGAAGCCTTACAGCGTGGTGCTGTTCGATGAGATTGAAAAGGCCCACCCGGATGTGCTGAACATTCTGCTGCAGGTGCTGGACGATGGCCGGATCACCGACGCCCAGGGGCGGCTGGTGAACTTTGAGAATGCCATTATCGTGATGACCTCCAACGCTGGGTCCGAGGGCAACGTGTCCAGTCTGGGCTTTGACCGGGGCGTACAGGCCGACGAGGAGAGGACCATGAAGGCCCTGCGTTCCTTCCTACGGCCGGAGTTCCTGAACCGGGTGGACGAGATCATCACCTTCAACCATCTGACCAAGGAGAACTTCCGCAATATTGCGGGCATTATGCTGGGCGAGCTGAAGGACAGCCTGGCCAACCGGGAGCTGACCTTCACCTGGGACGAGAGCCTGGTGGACTATCTGGTGGACAAGGCCTACTCCGTGACCTACGGCGCCCGGAATCTCCGTCGAGTGCTGGAGCAGGATGTGGAGGACCCCATCAGCGAGAAGATCATTGATTCCTTTGAAGCGCCCATTGAAGCCATTTCTGCCCGTGCGGAAAACGGCAAGGTGGTCGTGGAAGCAAAATAAAGAGGGGGAGAAAAGCAAAATGGCAGTTCATTTGAATCCGGACAAGGAAGTCGTTGCCACCGTAAAGGAAGGCCTGAAGCGTACCGGGGGCTATTGCCCCTGCCGCCTGGAGCGGACCGAGGACACCAAGTGTATGTGCAAGGAATTCCGGGACCAGATCGCCGATCAGAATTTCAAGGGGTTTTGCCACTGTTACCTGTATTATAAGGACTGAATCGTTCGGAAAACTCCGCCCGGAAAAAAGATGAAAAATTGCGAAAAAAGCAGTTGACAAAACCGGAATCTTGTGCTATTATATCTAAGCAATCGGGGCTGACCTGAGAGCGACAGAAATGCGCGAGTGGTGGAATTGGTAGACTCGCTAGATTCAGGTTCTAGTGCTCATTCCGGGCATGCGGGTTCAAGTCCCGCCTCGCGCACCAAAGTCCTGCTGGATTTCCAGCAGGACTTTTTCTTATGCCATTTTTGAAAAGCCGCCCGGCGCTCTTGTAATGCGGGCAGGCTTGGATGAAAATATACATCAATGTTTGTAAATCTGAAGGAGAAAAACTATGTCACGGACAAAACAAGCGGAAATGGACATGATCCACGGCTCGATCTGGAACAAAATCCCCCAATTCGCTCTGCCTATTGCGGCTACGGCCATTCTGGGGCAGCTTTTCAACGCTTCGGACCTGGCAGTAGTGGGGAATTTTACCGGTGAGGCCCGGAATGCTTGCGTGGCCGCCGTCAGCTCCAATTCCGCTATTGTGTCCCTGGTGGTGAATTTCTTCGTGGGCATCGGCCTGGGGGCCAACGTGGTTATTGCCAACGCCCTGGGGCGGGACGACCGGGACATGGTGGAAAAGACAGTCCATACGGCCATTTTGCTTTCCGTTCTGGGCGGCATTCTCATGGCGGCCTTCGGCGAAGCCATTGCCCACAGTCTTCTGTCCAGCCTGAACGTGCCGGAGGACGTGTTCGACATGGCACTGACCTATCTGCGGATCTACTTCCTGGGAATGCCGGTCATCCTGCTTTACAACTTTGAAGCTGCTATTTTCCGAAGCGTAGGCGACACGAAAACGCCCCTGCTGGCCCTGGCCTTTTCCGGCGTACTGAATGTGTTGCTGAACCTGTTTTTCGTATTGGCACTGAAAATGACCGTGGACGGCGTGGCCATTGCCACCGTCAGTGCCAATGCGGTCAGTGCCATTATCCTGTTTCTGAAGCTGCGGAACACGGACAAATCCATCAAGCTGGACCCAAGCAAGCTGCGTATCGACGGCAAGGCCCTGGGACGCATTTTGCGCATCGGCGTGCCTGCGGGCATCCAGAGCGCCCTGTTCTCTCTGTCCAATATTCTCATTACCTCCTCCGTGAACAGCTTGGGTACGGTGGTCATGGCCGCCTCCGGCGCTTCCTCCAACGTGGAGACGTTCGCCTACGCCGTGCTGAACTCCTTCTCCCAGGCCTGCACCACTTTTGTGGGGCAGAATTACGGGGCAGGGGAAATCAAGCGCTGCCGGAAGGTGTTGGGTCTGTGCCTGCTGGAATGTGCCATCTGCACGGCCTGCATCGTGCTGCTGGCCCTGACCTTCGGCAAGAATCTCCTGGCAATTTTCAACAGCGACCCGGAGGTCGTTGCCATCGGCTACACCCGTTTGAAGCTGATTTTCTTTGCCTATATTTTCACCACGCTTTATGAGAATATGTCCGGTTATCTTCGGGGCTTCGGCATTTCCCTGCTGCCGGCTCTGCTGACGGCCTTCGGTATCTGCGGCCTGCGGGTGGTGTGGGTGTACACGGTGTTCCGGGCCAACCCCACCTTCCAGACGGTGATGACCGTTTACCCGGTGAGCCTGAGCACCACGGCGGTGCTGGTGGGCATTGCGCTGCTCATCTGTCACCCGGCCCGGCGGCATTTGAAGGCGGGAGCCAAGAATATGGCTTGACAATCCGGCCGGAATATGGTATTTTTATGAGTACAAAGCGTTGACGGAGAGGGTCTCCGGGGATTCGTGCGTTTCAGAGAGCGGACCGCAAGCTGTAAGGTCTGCCCACGGCTCCGGTGCGGTCGCTTCGGAGCTGCTTCCCTGAAAGAGTTTCGGTAGGGGAGGCCGGGTGCGCCCGATACAGCGTTGGAGTGCCCGGACTTTCCGGGAATTCAGGTGGTACCGCGGAAAAACTTTCGCCCTGAGCCTTTTTGGTTCAGGGCGTCTTTTGTTTTGGAAAGGATGTGTCAATATGGCAAGAGAAGAACTGCCGAAGGTCTATGAACCCAGACAGGTGGAGGCCAAAATTTACAAAATGTGGGAGGACGGCGGCTATTTCCGTCCCTCCGAAAAGGCCGACGCCAAGCCTTTTACGATTGTTATGCCACCCCCCAACGTGACGGGCCAGCTGCACATGGGCCACGCCATGGACGATACACTGCAGGACACCCTGATTCGCTTCAAGCGGATGCAGGGCTACTCCGCCCTGTGGAT
>JALEII010000072.1 GCA_022770345.1 Clostridiales bacterium
CGGGCGCGGTTGCGCCCCCCGTTCGCGGCACGCAAGGCGGGCAGCAAACCGAAAAACGGTGTCACGCGGTGTTTCCTAAATCCCGGGGACGCGAGGGCAGCGCCTGCCGCGATTCCGCAGGGGAGCCCCTCTCGCGAGGCAGGGTCTATCCTAAACATAACATATTCTCCCTTCCCCCGTAAGCCGTTGATTCGGGAAGATATCACTCCTAAGGTCAATCTGCGCCCGGTAACAAAAAGCCGCCTCCCGGAAGGAGGCGGCTCTCTGGCGTTCCCGAGCGGATTCGAACCGCTGACCTTCCGCTTAGGAGGCGGACGCTCTATCCTGCTGAGCTACTGGCGCATATCTGCCTTTTGGGCTTTGCGTGGGGTTATTGTACCCCATTTCTGGAAAAAAGTCAATGGCGCAGGCAAATCGACGGAATTTTTCTTCCCCAACAGCATATACTAGCCGGTGAGTGACAAAAAGGAGGGAAGAAATATGTGGGAAAATGACGACCCCAACGCCGATCTGGACGATCTCATCTTCGACGAGGACTGCGGCCAACCAAGCCAACGGTAAAAATTCCGGCGCAAATGCAATATTTTCCTTTACATGGATGGGGGAATCGGTTATAATAGAAGAAACTATGCAATAAAGAAGAAATGAGTGTTACATCCATGAATATCGAATTTGATTCCTATAAGCAGCGGCTCAACGAAGTGAAGCCCGCACTGGATGGGCTGGCGGATTCCCTGAATCTGGAAGGACTGAAAAACGAGCTGGAACGGCTCCACGCCATGCAGGAGGCCCCCGGCTTCTGGGATAATCCCGAAAAAAGCCAGCAGATCGTGGTCAAGACCCGGCAGACCGAGACGAAAATTCAACATTACGAAAAGATGCGTTCTTCTTGGGACGATCTGATGACCATTTGCGAAATGGCTGCCGAGGAGGACGACGATTCCATGCTGGAGGAGCTGAAAGAGGGCTTCTCCAAGCTGGAGGAGGACATGGAACGCTGCCGATTGGAGACGCTGCTCACCGGCCATTACGATGATCACAACGCCCTGATCAGCTTCCATGCGGGTGCCGGCGGCACCGAGGCCCAGGACTGGTGCCAGATGCTCTACCGGATGTACACCCGCTGGGCCGAAGCCCACGGCTACACCTATAAAATCCTGGACTATCTGGAAGGGGACGAGGCCGGTCTGAAATCCGCCGACATCCTCATCGAAGGCGACAACGCCTACGGCTTCCTGAAAGGGGAGAACGGCGTTCACCGCCTGGTGCGGGTATCGCCCTTTGACGCCAACGCTCGCCGCCAGACTTCCTTTGCTGCTATCGAGGTCATCCCCGACATTCAGGACGATAGTCAGGATGTGGAAATCAAGCCCGACGACTACGAAATGCAGGTCTACCGTTCCTCCGGTGCAGGCGGCCAGCACATCAACAAGACCAGCTCTGCCGTCCGTCTGATTCACAAGGCCACTGGTATTGTGGTGTCCTGTCAGACCGAGCGAAGCCAGTTCCAGAACAAGGAGACCTGTCTGCGGATGCTGCGAAGCAAGCTGGTGGAGATCAAGGAGCGGGAGCATCTGGATAAAATTTCCGACATCAAGGGCGTCCAGCAGAAGATTGAGTGGGGCAGTCAGATCCGCAACTATGTGTTCATGCCCTATACTCTCGTGAAGGACACCCGGACCGGCTGCGAGACCTCCAATGTGAACAGCGTCATGGACGGCAATCTGGACCCCTTCATCGACGCATACCTTACCTGCCTGGCTACCGGCAACTGGGTCACGAAATAAAAAGTAAAAAAATATCGAAACAGCCCTTGCATTTTCCGAAAAGCCATGATATACTTGTAAAGCTGTTTGCGAATAATTCGATTTACGTCCGCTTATAGACGAAAGAGTCGGAGGCGGAGGGAGGTTACTACAAATGGGTGCATTGAAAACTGTGGTGATGGTTCTCGAGGTGATCGCCAGTTTGGCGTTGATCCTGGTGGTGCTGTTCCAGTCCGGTAAGGAATCCGGTCTGTCCGGTGCTATCTCCGGTTCTGCCGAGACCTACCTGAGCAAGAATAAGAAGGGCGGCCTGGATCAGACGCTGGCTACCGCTACCAAGTGGGTTGCTCTGGCCTGGGTGCTGCTGACGCTGGCTCTGAGCCTGATGTAATTTCAAAAAAGCACCGTGGGAATTCTTCTCACGGCGCTTTTCTTTGTGTCTTTTTATAAAACCGCCGCCGCAGAAGGGGAGACCCTTTGCGGCGGCTGGTGTTTTATTGTTCGGTCCACTGGTAGGCCAGGCGAGGGGAGCCGTCCCGGACGGAAATCATGCCGCATTTTCGGAAGCCGTTTTGCTCAATGCACTTCTGCATGACCTGGTTGTCCCCATGGGTGTCGATGCGGATGTTTTTGGAAAGGCCCTTGCAATAATCGGCAATGTAGGAAAACAAGCCGTGGACCTGGCCGTCTCCGGCCACACGGTGAATGGTCAGGTAAGGCTCGTCGTTCAACCAGCGGCCCTCCTGAATTTCCGCATAGGTTGGCTCCGGGGCGGAAAACAGGGCGAATACCCCGTGGATTCCCGTTTCGTCATACAAGACCTTGCAGGCATTCTGGGCAATGTCCCGGCGAATCAGGGTTTCCTCCGGGTAGGAATGGCCCCATTGGGTGGAGTTGCCCGTTTTTATCATAAAATCCTGAGCGTACCGGTAAATTTCCAGGATACGCCCCAGGTCGGAAAACTCTGCATTGCGGATTTTCAGCATTTCCCATCACTCCGCATTTTCGCTATCTGCGATTTTCCGAAAACGTTTTTCGGAGAGGAAACCGTAGAAAATAGACGGCAGAGCCAGTACCACGATCAACGTTGCCAGCAGGGGATAGGCAATCTGGCAGTTCACGGAAAGGACATACAGCGCCAGCCAGGGAATTCCGATCATCAGCCAGCCAATGCCGCAGGTGCGCTGATACCGCCGGGTCCAGGTGCGATTCCTGTATTTGGGTGCAACGTGCGGGATGCCCAGCAGGTACAGCAGGCCATACACGCAATAGGCAATGCCGAGCCACATAACAACTTTCATATTGAAATCACCTTATCCTTTTAGAAAAGCGCACCGCAAGTTTCCTGACGGTGCGCTTTTGCTGCTTTTTCAGATGGAAAACGTCGTCCCGAAGGACAGGTCCGCTGCCTTGGTGTCCGTATCGGAGGGGTCCGTGGATGCAGGGGTGCTGCCCTTGGTGGAATCCTTGCCCTTCTTATAGGGGTTGGGGCTGGGATAATTCACCAACAGAGAGACCAGAATACATACCAGTACGGCAGCCAGGCCCGCACTCATCCAAAGGCTTCTGGGTCGCAGCAATTCCTTCGTAAAGTACAGGTACACCAGCCCTAAGGCCGAGCCCACGATGCCCACCACGGCGAAAAATGCCTTCAGCCAGCCGATGCCGAATCCGGCGCTGATGAGGTACAGCACGAACACGCCTGCGTCCACCAGCAGGGCGTAGGTCATATATTTTTCAAGCATCCGATAGCGATTGTCCCGGCTGTGACGGCGGCGGGGCACCGGGGATGTGGTTTCCATTTCTTCCATTCGTAACGCCTCCTAAGAGTATTATCGCTATGATAGCATATTTCGACAGGTTTTGCAATCCTTTTTCGGGGCAGAACCGAATGCAAATGGAGTTTTTTCCGCCTGACGCTTGCAAGATGGGAAAATCAATGATATAATCACGGGTGAATTCTGGAAACAATGGATAGGAGCGGCTATGGCTGAACCACAATATCATCTGGAAGGCATCGTCCGCAGCCGCAACGAAGAAATGACGGATTTTCAGGGCCCGCTGGATGTCATCTTCCTGCTGCTAAGCAAAAACAAAATTGAAATTCAGGACGTATCTATTACGGCCATCCTGGAGCAATATCTGGCCTATCTGGACGAAATGAAACGGCTGGACATGGACATCGCCAGCGAGTTCATCACCATGGCCTCGCACCTGATGCTCATTAAAACAAAAATGCTGCTTTCCGCCGCCGAACGGGAGGAAGCGGAAAACGAAATGGACCTGCTGCGCCAGTCCCTGCTGGAACGCCAGCGGAAAGAAGCCATGGAGCAAATACGCATCGCCATCACGGCTTTGGAACCCCGGAACGACATTGGCCGATGCGTGTTCACCAAGCAGCCGGAGCCCTTGCGCCGAGACAATACCTATCGCTATGTGCACGAGCCTTCGGACCTTTTACGGGCTTTGGACGACATTGCCGCCCGGAACGCCCGGCGGCTGCCGCCGCCTACGGTGAACTTCAAGGGCATCGTGGGGAAAGAGCCGTACCCTGTGACGAAAAAGGCCACGGAGCTGATGCGATCTCTGATTTTACGAGGTGTGGAGAGGCTCAAGAACCTGTTCCGGGGCAGCAAGAGCCGGTCGGAAATCGTGGCCACATTCCTGGCCATTCTGGAAATGTGCAAAACCAATGCCGTTACCCTGGAGGATGACGTCTCCGGGGAGAACCCCAACGTGCGGCTGCTGGAAGTCAAGAGAAGGGAGGAAGTCTGATGGAAGAAGCCGAATTGCAGCGGGCTTTGGAGGCAATTTTGTTTGCTGCCGGAGAGCCGGTGGAGGTGACCCGGCTGGCCATGGCTCTGGAAACGGACCACAGCGACATTGAAATGGCCTTGGAGGACCTGAGCAATCAGCTCTCCTTTGGTCGCCGGGGCGTGCGGATCTTAAAGCTGGAAAATGCCTATCAGATGGTGTCCTCCGGAGAAATGGCGGACTATGTGACCAAGGCGTTGGAGACCCGGAAGCCCCCCAAGCTGTCCGCCTCCCAGTTGGAAACCCTGACCATCGTTGCTTATTACCAGCCGGCTACCAAGGCCCTGGTGGAGCAGATTCGGGGCGTAGACAGTTCCTATTCCGTGTCCGCTTTGCTGAACAAAAAGCTCATCGAGGAAGCCGGACGGCTGAATGTTCCCGGCCGGCCCATTCAATACCGGACCACGGCGGACTTCCTGCGGACCTTTGCCATCGGTTCTCTGGACGAACTGCCGCCGATTGATAAAGTGGACCTGGACGAGCCGGTGGAGGTCCCGGAGGAACCAGCCCAATGACCGGGTGGCTCATCGCCGGTGTAATTCTGTTTCTGCTGGCCATTCTGCCTCTTGGGGCCCGTCTCAGCTATAACGAGCAAGGCTTTGTTATGAAAATCCTGGTTGGTCCCTTCAGGATTCCGTTTTCTGTTCCGAAAACGGAGAAATCTCCGGATAAAGCCCCCAAAAAAGAAAAGAACAGGCCGAAAGAAAGCGAAAAACCCAAGGAAGGGATCCGGAAAGGCGGAAGTTGGAAGGATTTCCTGCCGCTCGTCTCCGTGGGGCTGGATTTTCTTGGGGACCTGCGGCGAAAACTGCGGTTCGACCATATCAACATCCATGTGGTCCTGGCAGGGGAGGACCCGGCGGATCTGGGCATCCTGTATGGAAAAATCTGGGCGGCAGTGGCCGGACTTTGGCCCCAGCTGGAGCGAGCTTTCGTCATCCGGCGGAAAAATGTGGAAATTACCTGCGACTTTGCCGCCTCGGAGACGTTGGTGGTTGCCGCAGGAGACGTGACCCTGACCTTTGGCCGGGCTGTTTCTTTGGCGGTTCGGTATGGGGTCCGGGCTTTGCGGGAATATTTGAAAATCAGAAAATCTAAGGATAAGGCGGTGCAGGAACATGAGTGAAAAGCTTCCCAATATGCTGGAAAGCACCATTGCAAAGCTCCGGGAAATGGTGGACGTGAACTCGGTGGTAGGCAGTCCCATTACCACCCCAGACGGTGTGACCATTATTCCCATTTCCAAAATCAGCGTAGGCTTCGGCGGCGGCGGTTCGGATTTCGCCTCCAAAAACGCCAAGCCCGGTGAAATGCCCTTTGGCGGCGGTGCGGGCGGTGGCGTAAAGGTCATTCCTGTGGCCTTTCTCATCGTGAAGGACGGCAATGTGCGGATTCTGCCCCTTTCCGAGCCCGCCAGCACCACGGCGGACCGGGTGGTGGACATGGTGCCAGACGTGCTGGATCGGGTGTCCGATTTCATCGATTCCCACACGAAAAAAGAATAATTCCCCTCGTTCCGGCAAAACTAGCTCCGGGTGAGGTTTTATGAAACGATGGATCGCCGGGGCGGCGGCTGTATGCTTGGCCGTCGTCCTTGCATTTCCTGTCCGGGCCATTTCCGCCCGGCAGGCGATTTTACTGGACGCCCAAACCGGCAGGGTTTTGTATGAAAAGAACGCCGATCGCCGGGGGCTGATCGCCAGCACTACGAAAATCATGACGGCACTGCTCATCTGTGAGCAGTGCAACGTGTTGGATCGGGTCCGCATCCCGGAGGAGGCCGTAGGCATCGAGGGGTCTTCCATG
The DNA here is from genome assembly GCA_022770345.1 of Clostridiales bacterium. Lineage (GTDB taxonomy): Bacteria > Bacillota > Clostridia > Oscillospirales > Oscillospiraceae > Faecousia. Next base: position 6,387 of record JALEII010000072.1, read on the forward strand.
TACCTGCGCTCTGGAGAGGTTCTGACGGTCCAGGAATTACTCTACGGGCTGATGCTCTGCTCCGGGAACGACGCTGCCGTGGCCCTGGCCATTTACTGCGGCGGCACGGTGGAGGAGTTCGTCTCCCGGATGAACGACAAAGCCCACGCCCTGGGCCTTTCCAATACGCATTTCGAAAATCCCAACGGCCTGGACAGTGAAAATCATTATTCTACCCCACGGGATTTGGCTATTCTGGCGGCATACGCCATGGAGAATCCAATTTTTGCACAGACCGTCTCCACCCGGTCTGTGCGAGCAGGGGAGCGAGTGCTGCAAAACCATAATAAGCTATTATGGCAGGTGGAAGGGGCCGATGGGGTCAAGACCGGCTATACCAAGGCCGCCGGGCGAATTCTGGTGTCCTCGGCGACCCGGGGCGGGCGGCGGCTCATCGCCGTGACCATGGACGACGGAAACGACTGGCAGGACCACAAGCAACTGCTGGAGGAAGGATTTTCACGGTATCACAGTGCCCGCTTTGTAACGGAAGGGGACGTGCTGGGAAGTCTACCGGTGATTGGCGGCGAATGCGAACAGGTGAAGCTGATCGCCGGGGCGGATTTCTGCTATTCTCTGGCAGGCGGGGAGTTCCTGACCCTTTCCCTGGGGCCACGTGGGTTCGTCTATGCCCCGGTCTGCGCCGGGGAGGAAGCCGGAGAGGCCTATGTGCTGCTAGGAGAACAGGTAGTCGGTAAAGTACCGCTGTACTACGGGGCTCCCGTGGAGCGGCAGACGGAAGAAAAGAAAAGCCTTTGGGAACGGATCGGAGGATTGCTCCCGTGAAAGAACGGATACAGAAAATTTTATCCGCCCATGGGATCTGCTCCCGGCGGAAGGCGGAGGAATGGATTGCAGCCGGACGGGTCCGATGCAACGGCGTCGTCTGCGGCCTGGGGGACACGGCGGACCCGGATACGGATTCGCTGCTCCTGGACGGGAAGCCTCTTCCGGCTCCCGCTGGGAACGTATACATCCTATTGAACAAGCCCCGGGGCTATGTGACCACCCTTTCCGATGAAAAGGGCCGGAGGTGTGCCGCCGATCTGGTGGCCGGCTGCGGCGTCCGGGTCTATCCCGTGGGACGGCTGGACATGGATTCCGAGGGGCTGTTGCTGTTTACCAATGACGGGGCCTTCGCCAACCGGCTCATGCACCCCAGTCATCAGGTTGAAAAAGAGTATCTGGTCCGGGTCGCGGGCTGCACGGATGCAGGACTGGCAGCCTTCCAAAAGCCCATGGAATTGGACGGCTACCGGCTTCGTATTCCAAAAGTGCAGGTACTGAAACGGGAAGGGGAGGGGGCATTGCTCTCCATTACGATCCATGAGGGCCGGAACCGTCAGGTCCGGCGGATGTGTGCTCTGGCAGGGATGAACGTCCTCCGGCTTCGGCGGGTGCGGGAGGGAAATTTACATCTGGGGGACCTGCCCACAGGCCGCTGGCGCTACCTGAACAAGGCTGAACAAATCGAATTGACCAAAGAGGATTGAAAAACCGGGCGGATTTTTGTCTGCCCGGTTTTGCAATTTATCTTCTTCACTCTTGCATATTTCTGAAATCTCTGCTAGAATAGACAGAAAGCAAGAGAGGGGCTTGAAAGAGATATGAACAACGATATTCTTTCCGTCCTGCAGGAACGAGCCACAACTTTTTCCAAAGGACAGCGGGCCATTGCCCGTTATATCACCGATAGTTACGACAAAGCGGCCTTCATGACCGCCAGTAAACTGGGCCGCACCGTGGGCGTTTCCGAGTCCACAGTGGTACGCTTTGCAGTAGAGCTGGGCTACGACGGCTACCCCACCATGCAAAAGGCTATGCAGGAAATGGTGCTCAATCGCCTGACCTCCGTGCAGCGCATCGAAGTGGCCAACGACCGCATCGGCGACCAGGATATTCTTTCCCTGGTGCTGCAGTCCGACATGGAGCAGCTGCGGAAAACCGTCTCCAGCGTGGACAGGAAGGACTTTTCCGCCGCCGTCAACGCCATTCTGGATGCGAGAAGGATTTATGTGCTGGGTGTTCGTTCTGCGTCCGCTTTAGCCTCGTTTCTGGGCTATTATCTGAACCTGATGTTTGAGGATGTCCATACCATCACTGACTCCGGCACAGGCCAGGTGCTGGAAAAACTCATCAGTACCGGGCCGGACGATGTGGTTATCGCATTCAGCTATCCCCGCTACTCCACCTCCACCGTCACCGGGGCTTCCTTCTGCCATTCCAAGGGCGCAAAGATCATCGCCATGACCGATTCCCGGACGTCCCCCCTGGGCCAGACCAGCGATTTCGTTTTGCAGACAAAAAGCGATATGGCCTCCCTGGTGGATTCCCTGGTGGCGCCGCTCAGCGTGGTGAACGCACTGGTGGTAGCCCTGGCGGCCCGCCGGGAGGAGAAGCTGGCCAAAACCTTCAGCCGATTGGAGGAGATCTGGGAAACGTACCAGGTCTATGAAAAGCAGGATGATTGACGGCATTGTGGTTGGCGGCGGTCCCGCCGGAATGTTTGCGGCCATCACCGCCGCAAAGCAAGGAGAACGTGTCCTGCTGCTGGAAAAAAATAATCGGCTGGGCAAAAAGCTGCTCATTACCGGCAAGGGCCGGTGCAACGTGACGAACCATACGAACGCGCAGGGGGTGCTGGAAAATATCCCCCGGAACAGCCGCTTCCTGTACAGCTCCATGGCGGCTTTTCCCCCGGAAAAAATCGAAGCATTTTTTGAGGAGCAGGGCTGCGCCCTGAAAGTGGAGCGTGGGAACCGGGTGTTTCCTGTGTCGGACCGGTCCCAGAGCGTACTGCAGGCCCTGCAAAGCGCTCTGCGGCAGAATCATGTGGCTGTGGAGACGGCACACGTCACCGGCATCCGCACAGAAAACGGCACTGTCACCGGCGTGGAGGCCGACGGACGGTTTCTGAGTGCAAAATGGTTGATCCTGGCCACCGGTGGATTATCCTATCCTACCACCGGCTCTACCGGCGATGGCTTCAGGATGGCGGAGACCCTGGGCCATACCGTTACGCCCTGCCGCGGCTCCCTGGTGCCCTTGGAAACGGATGGCCGGGACTGCCAGGAGATGCAGGGACTGTCCCTTCGGAACGTGGCCGTGAAGCTGGTCAACGAGAAGGGAAAGACTGTCTATTCGGATTTCGGAGAACTGCTTTTTACCCATTTCGGCGTGTCCGGTCCCACCGTCCTCAGCGCCAGCGCCCATTTACCGGAAGGAAAGTGCCGCCTGATCATCGACCTGAAACCCGCTCTGGACGAAGAAAAACTGGATGAGCGGCTTCTACGGGATTTGGAGCTGTATAAAAATCGGGCCATGGAGAATGCTATGGTGGACCTGCTGCCCCGGAGCATGATCCCGGTCATTTTGCGCCGGGCCAACATTGACCCGGCCATGCAGGCCAATGCCCTGACGAAAAAGGACCGACGCCGGCTTCTTTCCACTTTGAAGGCCTTCGATCTGACCGTCACCGGCCGCAGGCCAGTTGCCGAAGCCATCATCACCTCCGGTGGCGTGAAGGTTTCGGAGGTGGACCCGAAAACCATGGAATCCAAATTGGTAAAAAATCTCTATTTTGCCGGAGAAATCCTTGATTGCGACGGCTACACCGGGGGATTTAATCTTCAAATTGCCTGGGCAACCGCATTTTCCGCCGGAAACGCCGCCGCAGGAAAAAACCGGGATTGACAAAGCGGCTCCTCTGCGGTAGAATAGAGCACAGATTGAATGAGCCTGATTTGGAGGACTGATATTCATGTACGAAAAACTGGTTGCCTACGCTGCCAAGCAGCTGGAGCTGGACCCGTCCGAAATTACCCCGGACAGCACCTTTGAGAGTCTGGGCATCGATTCCCTGGACGTGGTGGAAATGGTCATGGACCTGGAGAGTGAGCTGGGTGTGGAATTGGATATGGAAGATCAGAAGATCACCACTTTCCAGGAACTGGCGGACTTTGTAGAGTCCAAGCTGAACTGAAAAAAGAATAACCTTGTTCGGCCGACCGGCTTGTAACAAGGTCGCACTAGTCGGGGAGATAGCGGTGCCCTGTTGCCTGCAATCCGCTACAGCAGGGATGAATTCCCACACCCGGGCTTGATCGAGTGCCGTCTGACCTTCGTAAGTGATGTTGATGGATCGGTCTTGCGCAACGAGATCCCGTGAACCATGTCAGGTGGGGAACCAAGCAGCATTAAGCGGATCGTCTCGTGTGCCGCAGGGCTGCCGTTCCTGAGTCGGCTGCGAAGATCCCGGGTATTCGGCTTGTTCAAATGTGGGTGTGCGATCTTGTTATGAGCCGGTCTGTCTTTTTCGGAAAAATGTGGGAGGGAACCTATGTACCAGGCGCTTTATCGGAAATATCGCCCACAGACCTTTGATGACGTGGTAGGACAAGGGGCCGTGACCCAGACCCTGAAAACACAAATTCTCACAGGCAAGCTGAGCCACGCCTATCTGTTCACCGGTTCCCGTGGCACCGGCAAGACCAGCTGCGCCAAAATTCTGGCAAAAGCTGTGAACTGCCTGAAGCCCCGGGACGGCAATCCCTGCAACTGCTGCGAAGCCTGCAAAGCGATCGACGACGGCACCTGCATGGACGTTCTGGAGATCGACGCCGCCTCCAACAACGGCGTGGACAGCGTCCGGGACCTGCGGGACGATGCGGCCTATTCGCCCTCCCAGGTCCGCAAGCGGGTGTATATCATCGACGAGGTCCATATGCTCTCCATCTCCGCTTTCAATGCGCTGCTGAAGATCATCGAGGAGCCGCCGGAGCATCTGCTTTTCATTCTGGCAACCACGGAGTTGCATAAGGTCCCGGCGACCATTCTGTCCCGGTGCCAGCGGTTTGCCTTCAAGCGTATCAGCCAGAGCGACATTGCCGCCCGGCTGCAATATGTGGCCTATCAGGAGAACATCGACCTGGACGACAGTGCCGCCCGTATCCTGGCCCGGCTGGCTGACGGCGGTATGCGGGATGGTCTGAGCCTTCTGGATCAGTGTGCCTCGGCGACCACCGGAGAACTGAACGCCCAGGCGGTCTATGACTGTCTCGGTATTGCAGGTATTCAGGAGTGCGGCAGCATGATGGTCGCCATTGCCGCTCAGGACAGCAAAACGGCCCTGTCCATTCTCAACCGGCTTTATACTCAGGGCAAGGACCTTTCCGCCATGCTGGACGAACTGGCCTGCCTCATCCGGGACCTGCTGATTTTGCGTGCAGCCCCCAAAGAGGGCATTACGCTGCTCTCCGGGGTAACGGCGGACGAGGATGCCCAGGCGCTGGCAAAAAAATTCACCGACGCCCAACTGGTCCGGGCCATGACCATCGTGGAGGACACCATGGCGGGCTTCACCCGCAACGCCAGCCGGCGGCTGGATGCGGAAGTGTGCCTGCTGCGGCTGTGCCACCCAGAACTGGAAATGACACCGGAAAGCGTCAACGCCCGGCTCAGCAAGGTAGAGGAACGGCTGGCTACCGGCCAGTTCATCATGCCCACAGGAGCGCCCCAACCGGCGGCAAGCCCTGCCAAGGGCGAGGAACTGCCCCCGCCCTTGGACGATGCCGACGCCCCACCAGAGGAACCCAGTCTGCCGGACGAGGCCCCTATGGGCTTCTGGCCGGAACTGTGCGCCAGCATCCGTCAGGAGTTGCGTCCGCCGGTATCGGGCTTCTTCACCCAGGCCCAGGAAGGGCCGGTCAACGGCGTTCTGCGGGGCGGGCGGCTGGAACTGGAATGTGCCAACGCCTTTACGGTGGAAATGGTCAACCGGCCGGAAACTCTGGCCGTCATTGCCCGGAAAGCTTCCGCCATGCTGAAAAAGCCCGTTCAGGTGGTGACCGTTGACAAGTCCCATCAGCCCAAGTGCGATGCAAATCTTGATCAGCTGCTGAATTTTGGCAGAGAGCATCCGGATATTATTTCAATCAAAGAATAAGGAGAACAAGAACGATGGCAAAAGGTGGATTCCGGGGAATGCCCGGAGGAATGAATCAGGCCGCTATGATGAAGCAGGCCCAGAAAATGCAGCAGGAAATGATGCGGATGCAGGAGGAAATGGAGAATAAAACCTATTCTGCCACCTCCGGCGGCGGCATGGTCACGGCTGAGGTCAACGGTAAGCATGAGGTCGTAAGCCTCACCGTGAAGCCGGAGGCCGTGGACCCGGACGATGTGGAAATGCTCCAGGATATGATCATGGCTGCCGTGAACGAAGCCATGCGGACTGCCGACACGGAAGCCGCCAACAATATGTCCCGGCTCACCGGAGGGCTGAATCTGGGCGGGCTGTTCTAAGGGAGTGGGAAGACCCATGCAGTATTTTCCCGCATCCCTGCAAAACCTTACCGACCAGTTTGCCCGGCTGCCCGGCATCGGCGGCAAAACTGCCCAGCGGCTGGCCTTTCATGTGCTGGAATTGCCCCAGGAGGAGGCCCAGGCCTTCGCCGATGCGATTCTGGAGGCCAAGCGCCGGGTCCATACCTGTCCCATCTGCCAGAACCTCACGGACCGGGAAATTTGTCCCATCTGCGACGACCCCACCCGGGACCGGAGCGTCATCTGCGTGGTGGCCGAGCCGAAGGACGTCATCGCCATGGAGCGGAGCCGGGAGTTCAACGGAGTCTATCATGTGCTTCACGGAGTCATTTCGCCCCTGAATCATGTGTCCCAGGACGACATTAAAATCAAGGAACTGCTGACACGTGTGGGTCAGGGAGAGGTCCGGGAGGTCATTATGGCCACCAACCCCGATACGGAAGGGGAGGCCACGGCCATGTACATTTCCCGCCTGCTGCGGCCGATGGAGATCAAAGTCACGAGACTGGCCTACGGCGTGCCTGTGGGCAGCCAGCTGGAATATGCAGACGAAGTCACCCTGTCCCGGGCGCTGGAGGGCCGCCAGGTCATGTGACAAAATTTCCCTTGACAGAATGGCAAAGCGATATTATAATACCACCAACCTACCCGATAGGTTGGTGGATTTCTTTTGCGGACCCCCACGGGGCGCAGGGAAGGAGAACCCCATGAAAAACACGATGGAAACCATGATCCGGCATAATTTTCGGTTCGGGCGAATGCGATGTTGTCCCGTATAAACCGAAATAACCATATAAATAGGAAGGAATTATCATCATGTCTGATTACAAATTTGAAACCCTGCAGGTCCACGTGGGCCAGGAGACCGCAGACCCCGCTACCGATGCCCGTGCCGTGCCCATTTACGCCACCACCTCTTACGTGTTCAAGGATTCCGCTCAGGCGGCAGGCCGCTTCGGCCTCACCGAGCCCGGCAACATCTACACCCGTCTGATGAACCCCACCTCCGACGTGTTCGAGAAGCGTATCGCCGCTCTGGAAGGGGGCGCTGCCGCTCTGGCCACCGCTTCCGGCTCTGCGGCCATCACCTACGCCGTGCAGAACATCGCCGTAGCCGGGGACCACATCGTTTCCGCCGCCAACCTGTACGGCGGTACCGTAAACCTGTTCGCCAACACTCTGGTGGAGCAGGGCTTAACCACCACCTTCGTGGACCCCTCCGACCCGGCCAATTTTGAAGCCGCTATTCAGCCAAACACCAAGCTGCTCTACGCCGAGACTCTGGGCAATCCCAACTCCGATGTTATCGATTTGGATGCCATCGCTGCCATTGCCCACAAGCACGGCATTCCCCTGATTGTGGACAGCACCTTCGCAACACCTTATCTGCTGCGGCCCATCGAGCATGGGGCAGATATCGTGGTCCACTCTGCCACCAAGTTCATCGGCGGCCACGGTACGGTCATGGGCGGTGTGGTCATTGACTCCGGCAAGTTCGACTGGACCCAGAACGACAAGTTCCCCGGTCTCAGCAAGCCCAATCCCTCCTACCATGGCGTGGTGTTCACTGAGGCCTGCGGAAATCTGGCTTATATTATGAAGATGCGGACCACCATCATGCGGGATCAGGGCGCTACCATTTCCCCCTTCAACTCCTGGCTTCTGCTCCAGGGTCTGGAGACCCTGTCCCTGCGGGTGGAGCGCCACACGGAGAACGCACTGAAAGTGGTGGAGTTCCTGAAAAACCATCCTCAGGTGGAGAAGGTCCATCATCCCTCCTTGGCCACCGGTAAGGAGAAGGAACTCTATGACCGCTACTTCCCCCACGGAGCCGGTTCCATCTTCACCTTTGAGATCAAGGGCACTGCCGAGACTGCCAAGAAGTTCACCGAGAGCCTGAAACTGTTCTCTTTGCTTGCCAACGTGGCCGACGTGAAGTCCCTGGTCATTCATCCCGCTTCCACCACCCATTCCCAGCTGGATGAGCCCGCACTGAGAGCCTGCGGCATTTCGCCCACCACCATCCGTCTGTCCATCGGCATTGAGCATATTGACGATATTATCGCTGACCTGCAGCAGGGCTTCGACGCCGTAAAATGAAATCTTTCCGAGGAGGAATCCGTAATGTCCCGTATTTACACCTCTGCGGACCAGCTCATCGGCGGCACGCCGCTGCTGGAGCTGACCCATATTGAAAAGTTCTATGGCCTGAATGCCAAAATTCTGGCCAAGCTGGAGTATTTTAACCCCGCCGGTTCCGTGAAGGACCGGGTAGCCAAGGCTATGATCGATGATGCGGAAGCCAAGGGCATTCTGACCCCGGATTCCGTCATTATCGAGCCTACCTCCGGCAACACCGGCATCGGCCTGGCCAGTGTGGCCGCCGCAAGAGGCTACCGCATCATCATTGTCATGCCGGAGACCATGTCTGTGGAGCGCCGCCAGATCATGAAGGCCTACGGCGCTGAGCTGGTACTGTCCGAAGGTTCCAAGGGCATGAAGGGGGCCATCGCCAAGGCAGATGAGTTAGCCAAGGAAATTCCCAACAGCTTCATTCCCGGCCAGTTTGTGAACCCCGCAAACCCCAAAGCCCACTTCGAGACCACCGGCCCGGAGATTTACCGGGATACCGATGGGAGTGTGGACATTTTCGTGGCCGGTGTGGGTACCGGCGGCACGCTGACCGGCGTGGGCCGGTATCTGAAGGAGAAGAAGCCCGACGTGAAGATCGTGGCCGTGGAACCGAAAAACTCTGCAGTGCTGTCCACCGGCGTGGCTGGCCCCCACAAAATTCAGGGCATCGGCGCAGGCTTCGTGCCGGATATTCTGGACACCAAGATTTACGATGAAATTATCCCCGTAGAAAACGAGGATGCCTTCCGCTTTGGCCGGGAGATCGGCAAGCGGGAGGGCGTGCTGGTAGGCATTTCCTCCGGCGCTGCCCTGTGGGCTGCCGTGGAACTGGCCAAACGGCCGGAAAACGCCGGTAAGAACATTGTGGTGCTGCTGCCGGACACCGGCGACCGATATCTCTCCACGCCGCTGTTCGGGTAAGGCATGGGAAGAAACGTACTGGTCGCCATGAGCGGCGGCGTGGATTCCAGCGTGGCCGCCAAGCTGCTGCTGGATGCCGGGGACAACTGCTTCGGCTGCACCATGAAGCTCTACGCCAACGAGGATGCGGGCATTTCCCGTGGTCACACCTGCTGCTCTCTGGATGATGTAGAGGATGCGAGAAGCGTTGCCTTCCGATTGGGGATCCCCTATCAGGTGTTCAATTTTTCCGATGATTTTCGGGAAAAGGTCATTGGAAATTTTGTGGACAGCTACTGCCGGGGCATCACTCCCAATCCCTGCATCGAGTGCAACAAGCACATGAAATTCGACAAGCTGCACCTTCGAGCCAAGACTTTGGGCTATGACTATGTTGCCACCGGCCACTATGCCCGTATTTCCCAGGAAAACGGGAAGTACGTGCTGAAAAAGGCCCTGGACCCAAGTAAGGACCAAAGCTATGTGCTTTACGCCATGGACCAGGAGCAGCTGGCCCACACCCTGTTCCCTCTGGGGGAGCTGAGCAAGCAGGAGACCCGGAAAATTGCCGAGGAAAGTGGCTTCATCAATGCCGACAAGCCGGATTCTCAGGACATCTGCTTCGTCCCCGACGGGGATTATGCACGGGTCATTGAACTGCGGACCGGAAAAAAGGCGGAGCCGGGGAATTTCGTGGATTCCAAGGGCAATATTCTGGGTCGGCATCAGGGCATCATTCGCTATACCATTGGCCAGCACCGGGGACTGGGCCTCCACCTGCCCGACAAGCACTATGTCACCGAGATCCGTGCCAAGGACAACACCGTGGTCCTTGGGCCATACGAGGAACTGTTCCGGAAAGAAATTCGGGTAGGGGCGTTCCACTGGATCGCCGGGGAGGCCCCCGCAAAGCCCGTACCCTGCAAGGTGAAAATTCGCTACCGCCAGCCGGAGCAGCCCGCTTTTATCTACCCGGAGGCAGACGGCGGAGCCAGGATCGTTTTTTCCGAACCTCAACGAGCTGCGACCCCTGGCCAGGCCGCCGTGGCTTACGACGGCGACACCGTCCTTGGAGGCGGGGTCATTACCGAACTGATGCAATAAGAAGGGAGTCCATTCCATGATCTCTACCCGCGGCAGATACTCCGTCCGTGTGCTGCTGGACCTGGCAGAACACCGGAACGGCGGTTATATTCCCATGAAGGAGGTTGCCGCCCGGCAGGAGATCTCTTTGAAGTATCTGGAGCGCATTATGCCGCTGCTGACCCAGGCCGGGCTTGTGGAGGGCGTTCACGGCAAGGGCGGCGGCTATCGCCTGTGCCGGGAGCCGGAGGATTATTCCATCGGCGAAATTCTCCATATCACGGAAGGGGACATGGCCCCGGTGGCCTGTCTGGAATGTGGTGCAGCCCCCTGTCACCGGGCAGCTTTCTGCAAGACGCTTCCTATGTGGAAGCGGTATCAGGAGTTGACCGACGAATACTTTCATAACATTTCCCTGTGGGACCTGCTGCAAACGGAGGTCCAGGGGGACTATGTTATATAACCTCTCCTCAAAAGAACGCTCCGGTGCGGGTTTCCGTACTGGAGCGTTCCCTGTTTAACGAAACACGCCGATGGGACTCAGGCCCCACCGGCGTGTTCGATCATATCCAGCTTTTCACAGCGCTTCATTTGCTTGACGGCCCATTCCCGCCGCAAAGCGGCAGGCTTGTCGGGCAGTTCCTCCCGGTAGACCATGGTCACGGGCAGACGGCAACGGGTGTATTTTGCCCCTTTCCCGGCGTTGTGGGCCGCCAGACGGCGATCCGGGTCAT
>JALEII010000103.1 GCA_022770345.1 Clostridiales bacterium
ATGTGGACGGAACCGTTGTCGATGAGGCAGGGGTCATTGTCCCACACAGCGGAAACGATGTCAACTTTCCAGTCCTCTTTATTGGGCAATTCCAGAATGGAGAGCATTTCCGCGAAGTAATATTCAACGCGGGCAATGTTCATCTCGTCCAGGATGACCAGATGGGGGTCCCGGTAGTAATTGGCTTCATACACGGCGCTTAAAAATTCGGTCTCCGTGTATTTTTTCGTGAATTCATTGTAGTAGCCGTACAACTCGGTCCGTTCCCGCCAGGCCGGCTGGACCGGGACCAGGGTCGTATCCTTGCCCACGAACTTGCCGAAGGCGTATGCAAGGCTGGTTTTACCGGTACCGGAAATCCCCTGCAGGATGATGATGCGAGTGGTCGCCAGAGCGGCCACCAGATAGCGCATCATGCTGATGTCATAATACAGCCCCAGCCGGGAGGCAGAGAACCGTTGGAACCGGTCGCAGAACTCCGCAAGGGTAAAGCCCGTTTCGTATGCAGGGGCCTTGTACTGGGTCTTGTAGTAATTGTCCAGGGTGGTCAGCCGGAAGAAGCGGCTTTCCATGGGATCCACACAGGGGGACTGGAAGGTGTTCCGCTTGCTTTCGGTCAGATCCTTGGTTTCGTCCTCCTCCGGCGCTTCGTCGGGATGGACGCCCAAGGCCTCCGACTTCATACTCAGCAGCTTGTCCTTTTCATAATTGGCCCGGAGCAGGTCCCGCTGCAAGTCCTTCACCTGCTTGACCAGGGCATCATACTCCTTCACCGGCGCACGGAAGCGGAAAATGCGCTTGCACAGCTTCGACAGCAGCACAATGGCCACGATAATGATCGCCAGCCGTAGCAGATTCACCACAATGACCAGCACCCAGTCCCAAACGCCGAAATCTCCCGAATGGGCCCGGATAATGTCGGACACGGACCCCAGATTCAGGAAGAAGTAGAGAAACATCAATCCATCGGAGATCATGTCCCAGAGGGCACGGGCCGCCCGGCCGAAATCCTGAAAGAAATACTGCATGAAATTGCCCAATGTGATACCCTCTCTCCGTTCTTTGTTTTCTTATTCTTCGTTTTCCGGCCCCTTTGCCGGTTCTGCTTCGGCCGTTTCGACCGTTTCCTCAACTTCCGCCGGTACGGTTTCCTCTGCCGGGGCCGTCTCGTCTGCTTCCGCAGGCGCCTCAGCCCCTTCTTCGGCGTTCTCCGCCGTTTCAGCAGCTGCCTCCGGGGCATTTTCCGGTTCTTCGGCAGACTTTTTCTTCATTTCCGCCAGCATTTCGGCCATCATTTCCGCCTTGAGCTGTTCCCTTATCTGGGCCTCCAAAGCGGCCTTATCCACCACGGGGGTCTCCTTCTTTTCGCCCAGGGCCGGGTCGGTGTTCACGCCCCGTGCGTCCAGCTCCTCCTGATATTTCAGGCGGCTCTTCACGTTCTGGTACTCGAACAGCACCCGGAAGAACTGGATGAGGTGGAACAGGAAGAACAGGCCCACCGGCACAACCACCACGATCAGGAAGCCCGTGCTGGTCTGCAAATAATCCAGCACCTTGCCCAGGCCCGCCACATGGGAGGAATAAATGCCCACCACTTCGGACTCATGGACCGTCAGGGCATCGGCTGCGTTATTGTTATCGCCCTTGGTCTCGAAAATGCGGTAGGTGCCGCCGTCATAAATCTCATTGATTCTGTGAGTATTCAGCACCCGCTCGCCACCGATGACCGTCCAGTAGGTGATAATGTCGCCCTTTCGCAGGGTGGACGTGTCCCGGATGGCCCGGTCGATGACAAGGTCGCCGGCCTGCAGGGTCGGGTACATGGAGTCCGTCTGGACGGAGAAGATCTCGTAGCCCAGCAGATTCGGCACGCCGTTGCCGGAGGTGGACACAAAGGAAACATAGGTACACACGGCGGCGATGAGAATGGCGATCACCAGAATGACATTGATGATGACATTGATGACCCCCGCCACGCTTTTCTTCTGTTTCCCCTGGGGGATGGGCATTTCGTTTTCCATAGGACCCGCTCCTTTTCCTCTTTCTCTATTCCAAGCAGATGATTCTGCAGAAAATCCAAATCTAATCGATGGGCCGCAGGCCGGACTGATCTTCGTAAGTTCCGGCAAACTGGATGTTGGCGAAGATCTGCGCTTCCTCGCCAATTTTGTTGGTGCAGTCTGCATCCTGGCCTTCCAGCCAGATATACAGGTCTATCCGCACGGTCTCCCCGGCTTTCAGGGCAAACAGCTTCGTATCCGAAGTGAAGCGGCCCATAGTCCGGAACACAACGTTCCGCTGGACCGGAGAGACTTCCGTCCAGGCCGAGGTGGTCTGGGTAATGAGCCGGTCCGCCGAAACCAGGCCGCCGTCACCGTAGATGTTTTTCGTCTCCCGGTAGCCGGGCTCACCCTCCGCATGGCGGTCGCTGTTTGGCTCATAGATATAAAACGCAGAGGCGCCCGCCGTGTTTCCGGCCCCGTCCAGGGGGGTCACACGCAGGCCGATACGCACGGCATACTCCGCACCGGAGCCGCCGTTGTCGTGCAGGACGGTATTGCTGTTCCAGACCGGTGTCCCGATCAGGTACGTTCCGGCCCCCTCCGTACCGTCCTCCATAGGGACCGCTTCGCTGAGGGATACCGTTACCGCCGTTTTGCTGCGGGCATACACGGTGCCCATGGTGTAATAGCCCTGCTCCCCGTCCATGTTGGCGTTTTCCGAATCGCTCAGGGGCTGCCAGGAGCCGGTCATCCGGCCGTCCATGCCATATTCCGGAGCGTAAAACCGTCCGTCCCGGTCCGACCAGGTGCAGGGTTTCAGGGGAGACGTCTCGGAGACGATCTCCGCAAAGGAAATGGATTGTCCCCAGTCCTCGTCCGGGGCATCGAACTTCTGGGCGATCTCCAGGCCCGATGGCGAGGAAACGTACAGGTCCATGTCATTGACCCGGGGGGTCTTGCTCAGAGAGAACCAGGTGTAAGTAGCCGCCACCAGCAAAAGCAGTAGCGCCATAATTGCCAGCCAGTAGCTCAGAAGTATGAAGGTACGGCGCTGATCGACAATTTTCTTCTGCATGGGTGGTGTCCTTCCAGATCATGGGGTCTTTTCCTTCCATAGCCGGGGGCCGAAGCCCCCGGCGAAATTGGAAAGGAAATCAGTTTCCGGCCGTCACAGTGACGGTGTAGGTAGCCGTTACAGCTTGGGCTGCACCTGCGGGGGTATAGGTTGCGGTAACAGTTACTTTGCCAGCAATCGTGCCAGCAGTCAGCTCACCATTGCTAATGGAAGCGTCGCCGCCGGTAACAGACCAAGTCACGTTGGAGGTAAGCGGCTGGCCGTTGTAAGTGGCAGACAGGGTGATTTTCTGACCGGCCACAACGGTGTTGTCACCGGTGATGACCAGGCCGGTGGTG
>JALEII010000051.1 GCA_022770345.1 Clostridiales bacterium
TCCTGGCTGCCAAGGGTTACAGCGTTGGCACTTCCCTGCTGGACGCCGAGAAAATTGATTACTGCAAGGACATGATGGCCAAGGCCGAGGCCAAGGGCGTGAAGCTGCTGCTGCCCATCGACACCGTGGTGGCTGCCTCCTTCCCCGACCCCATCGACGCTGACATCGCCGTGGAGACCGTGTCCGCCGATGCCATCCCCGCCGACAAGATGGGCCTGGATATCGGTGAAAAGACCCGTGCCCTGTTTGCCGAAGCCGTGAAGTCCGCCAAGACCGTGGTCTGGAACGGACCCATGGGTGTGTTTGAGAATCCCACCCTGGCCAAGGGCACCATCGCCGTGGCCCAGGCACTGGCCGATTCCTCTGCCGTGACCATCGTCGGCGGCGGCGACAGCGCTGCTGCCTGCGAGCAGCTGGGCTTCGCCGACAAGATCACCCACATTTCCACCGGCGGCGGCGCTTCCCTGGAGTTCCTGGAGGGCCTGGAGCTGCCCGGCATCGCCTGCCTGCAGGACAAGTAATTCCACAGGTTTGACTGACTTTCCGGTGCCTCCCGGAGTCTCTCCGGGAGGCAGAATTTCGCCAATTTCATCGCAGTGCGATGCACATACAAAGGAGATAAGAAACCATGAACAGAAAGTACCGCAAGACCATCATTGCTGGCAACTGGAAGATGAACAAGACCCCCAGCGAGACCAAGGAATTTATGACCGCCCTCAAGGGCATGCTGCCCCGTGGCCGCTGGTGTGATATTGCCCTGTGCGTGCCTGCCGTCTGCATCCCCGCCGCCGTCCGTGCCATGCGGGAGACCCGGGTGGGCATCGGCGCCGAGAACTGCAACGCCAATCCCTCCGGCGCTTACACCGGTGAGATCGCCACCAATATGCTGGTGGACGCAGGCTGCAAGTACGTCATCATCGGCCATTCCGAACGCCGGGCCATGGGCGAAACCAACGAGGACGTAAACGCCAAGGTGCTGGCCGCTCTGGAAGCGGGCCTCATCCCCATCATGTGCTGCGGCGAGACCCTGGAGCAGCGGGAAACCGGCATCACCTCCGAGTGGATTGCCATGCAGATCAAAGCCGGCCTGAAGGGCGTGCCTGAGGAGAAGATCCGCAAGATCGTCATCGCCTACGAGCCCATCTGGGCCATCGGCACCGGCCGGACCGCTACCCCCGAGCAGGCTCAGGAGGTCTGCGAGGAGATCCGGACCGTGGTCCGCAAGCTGTACAGCTCCAAGGTTGCCCGTGCCGTGTCCATCCTGTACGGCGGCTCCATGAACGACAAAAACGCCTACGAGCTGCTCGCTCAGCCCGACATCGATGGCGGCCTCATCGGCGGTGCTTCCCTGGTGCCTGAGAAGTTCGTGAAGATCATCGAATCTGCCAACCAGAACGCAGAATAATACGGAATCTTCGGCGGCGCAGGCGGGTTATTCCCCTGCGCCGCTTCCGATTTCAAAGAAGGATGTAAACATGGAAACGAAAATTTTCCCGGCCGCCGACCCTTCCACCCCAGCCCTGGCAGCCCGGATCATCCGCTCCGGCGGGCTGGTGGCCATCCCCACGGAGACCGTTTACGGTCTGGGGGCCGACGGCCTGAATCCGGAGGCCGTGGCCAAAATCTTCATCGCCAAGGGCCGCCCCCAGGATAATCCCCTCATTCTCCATGTGACCGGCCCGGAGCAGATGGATACCCTCTGCCACGACATTCCCGCAAGCGCCTGCCTGCTGGCGGAAAAATTCTGGCCCGGTCCCCTGACCATGGTGCTGCCCGCGCGGGACATCATCCCCCGGGAGACCACGGCGGGCCTTGCAACGGTGGCCCTCCGCTGCCCGGACAACGTCGTCACCAGAGAAATTATCCGTCTTTCCGGCACGCCCATCGCCGCCCCCTCCGCCAATCTGTCCGGCAAACCCTCCACCACCACGGCCGCCCATGTGTACGCCGACCACGCAGGCCGCATTGAGGCCATCGTGGACGGTGGTCCCTGCCGGGTGGGGGTGGAATCCACCATCATCGACCTGACCGAGGACCGGCCCAGGCTGCTGCGGCCCGGCGGCATCACCCCGGAGCAGCTTCTGGACGCCCTGGGGGACCTGGTGGTAGACAAGGCCGTCACGGCCCAGATCGACAAAGACACCGTGGTGAAGGCCCCCGGCATGAAATACCGCCATTATGCCCCCCAGGCCCCCGTGACCATCGTGGCCGGGAGCCGGGAAAAGGCGGCGGCGTACATCCACCGGCATTTCGAACAGGGGGACCGGGTGCTGTGCTTCCACGAGGAACTGCCTCTGTACGCGCACTGCGACCCTCTGGCCTACGGAGACGAGGCCGATGCGGCGACGCTGTCCGCCGGACTGTTCGCTGCCCTGCGGGAGCTGGACAGCCCCACGGTCCATCACATTTACGCCCGCTGTCCGGTAGGGGGCGGCATCGCCTACGCCGTCCAGAACCGGCTGAAAAAGGCCGCCGCCTTCCAGATCGTGGATGCGGAGGCCGAGGCATGATCTTCGGTATCACCGGCGGCACCGGCTGCGGCAAGACCACAGCCCTGGAGGCGCTGAAAACACTTGGGGGCGTGTGTCTGGACTGCGACGCCATCTATCACGACCTGCTGAAAACCGACCAGGCCCTGCTTGCCGCCATCGAAGGCCGGTTCCCCGGCGTGGTAAAAGCGGGCCAACTGGACCGGAAGGCCCTGGGCAGACGGGTTTTTGCGGACCCGGCTGCTTTGGCGGACCTGAACGCCATTACCCATGCCGCCGTGAAGCAGCGGGTCCTGGAATTGCTGCCCAAAGACGGGACGCCCGCCGCCATCGACGCCATCGGCCTCTTTGAAAGCGGCCTGGACCAACTTTGCGGCGTAACCGTTGGGATTTTAGCCCCGAAAGCGGACCGGCTCCGGCGCATCATGGCCCGGGACGGCATTTCGGAAAGCTATGCCCAAATGCGTCTGGATGCCCAGCCGGAGGACAGCTACTTTCGGGAAAAATGCGGCTTTATTCTGGAAAATACCGGAACGGAGGCGGATTTCCGCCGGAAATCCATTGATTTTTTCCAGAAATTCCTATAAAATCTTATAAAAAGGAGACTTTCTTATGACCACTGACGAACTCCGCAGCCAGCTTCTGGCTGCCCCCAAGAACGGCTACACCCGCATCAACGAGACCCAGCGGGCCGAGATGGAGGCTTACTGCAAGCGCTACGCTGCCTTCATGGACGCCTGCAAGACCGAGCGGGAGGCCACTGCCTGGACCGCCAAGGCCGCCGAAGCCCACGGCTTCAAGCCCTTCGCGGCCGGTATGACCCTGAACCCCGGCGATAAGGTATATTATGTCAACCGCAAAAAGAGCATCATTCTGGCCGTCATGGGCGAGAAGAGCCTTGCCGAGGGTGCCAATATCTGCGCCGCTCACGTGGACTCTCCCCGGATGGACCTGAAGCCCAATCCCCTGTATGAGGATTCCGAAATTGCCTACTTCAAGACCCACTACTACGGCGGCATCAAGAAGTATCAGTGGCCCACCGTGCCCCTGGCCCTTCACGGTGTTGTGTACCGGAAGGACGGCAGCGTCATCACCGTCACCATCGGCGAGGACGACACCGACCCGGTACTGGTGGTCTCCGACCTGCTCATTCACCTGTCCGCCGACCAGATGAAGAAGCCCCTGGCCGAAGGCATCGCCGGGGAACAGCTGAACGTCATCCTGGGCACGGAGCCCATCGAGGGCGAGGGCAGTGACCTGGTGAAGCTGAACGTGATGAAACTGCTGAACGAAAAGTACGGCCTCATTGAGGAGGACTTCCTTTCCGCCGAGCTGACCATCGTCCCCGCCGGCAAGTGCCGGGAGGTGGGTCTGGACCGGAGTCTGCTGGGTGCTTACGGTCATGACGACCGGGTCTGCGCTTACGCTGAAATTGAGCCTCTGCTGAACATGGGCATCCCCACCCACACCGCCGTGTGCATTCTGGCCGACAAGGAAGAAATTGGCTCCGTGGGCATCTCCGGTATGCAGAGCCAGGCCTTTGAGCATTTCATGGGCGGCCTGTGCGCCATTCAGGGCGTGGAGCTGCGGGACTGCTTCGCCAACTCCTTCTGCCTGTCCGCCGATGTGTCCAACGCCTTCGACCCCAACTTCGCCGAGACCTGCGACAAGCGGAACAACAGCCAGCTGAACTACGGCGTGTCCATCTGCAAGTACACCGGCAGCCGGGGCAAGGGCGGCGCATCCGACGCCTCCGCCGAGGCCATGGGCCATGTGCGCTCCACGTTGGACAAGGCCGGGGTCATCTGGCAGATCGCCACTCTGGGCAAGGTGGACCAGGGCGGCGGCGGCACCGTAGCCGCCTACATGGCCAACCGGAACATCGTCACCGTGGATGCAGGCGTGCCGGTGCTGTGTATGCACGCCCCCTGGGAGCTGGTCAGCAAGCTGGACTGCTATATGACCATGAAGGCCTGCGAGGCCATTTACCTGGCATAAATTCTCAAGCGGCAGTGGGAG
>JALEII010000060.1 GCA_022770345.1 Clostridiales bacterium
CCTGTTCCCCGGAAAATCGCCGTCCGCCAGAATCGTCAACAATTCTTTTGCCTGTTGAAGATCCATAGGCTCCCCCTCACTTCAACCGTTCGGCCCAATCGTCTTCCCGGAAGCCAATCAGGACAAAATCCTTGCCGATGAGCAGCGGGCGCTTGACCAGCATTCCATCGGTGGCCAGGAGCTTCAGCATCTCGTCCTCACTCACGGCGGACAGCTTATCCTTCAGATTCATGGATTTATAAATCAGACCGCTGGTATTAAAGAACTTTTTCAGGGGCAGACCGCTGCGCCGGTGCCATTGGTCCAGTTCCTCATAAGAAGGATTCTCCAGCTTGATATCCCGGAGAGAATAGTCGATTTTCCGGTCGTCCAGCCATTTTTTCGCCTTCTGGCAGGTGGAACACTTGGGATAGCAGAGAAAAAGCATATTTTCGCCCTCCTGAATTTGAAATGGTGGCCTCCCCGCCGCATACTCACGTCTTCCGGAATTGCCTCCGGTATTCCTTGGGAGTGGTGTGATAAGCCCGGTCGAACTGCTGGCTGAAGGCCCGCAGGTCCGGGAATCCCGCATCCATGGCAACCTCCAGGATGCTCTCGTCGGAATAAGACAGCCGCTTGCAGGCATAGGTCATTCGAACGCTGTACAGGTATTCCTTGAAGGTCAGATTCAGTTCCTTCCGGAACAGCCGGGACAAGTGCTCACCGGAAACATTGAATACCTCGGCCACGTCCCGCAGTCGCAGGGCTTCCTTATAATGGCCATTGATATACTCGATGACAGCCCGAATATCGGACCGCTGGGATTGCAGTTGCCTTGGCTCTGCGCCCTCGGTCTTTTTCACGGCAAAATACCGCACCAGGGTGTAATAAACCATGCAGATAATGCTGTGCAGGTGCAGAACTTCCAGATTACAGGTGGCCTCGTCCCCTGCGTTTTCTGCGCTGTCATAAACACAGCTGGCCTCATAGAGTTCCTCCATGTGCTTTTTCAGCTCCGGAATATGCTCCGGAGCGCTGTCCAGATGAAATTCCAGGTGATCAATGTCCGGGCAGATGCTTTTCCAGAACTCCATGTCCGCCACCAACGAAATGCCCCGGTGCTCCCCCACGGAGTTTTTGCCCACGTGATGAATCTGCCAGCTGTTCACCAGCAGCAGGTCCTCATTCTGCACCTGGTAGCTCTGTCCGTCGACGTGCGCCCGGAAGCCGCCCTGCAAAAAATAGCAAATTTCCACATTGGCATGCCAGTGCAGCGGCAGGCTGGCATTGTCATCATCATTGAAAAGCAGTTTCCCCGGGATTCTGGGGTCGTCCATCTTATCATATAAGAACAGCATCGGCTCCGGCCTCCAAATCGAATTTCTAATCTTATTTTAGTTCAAATCCGCTCCCTTTGCAAATAAAAAGAGCGCCCGGAAATCCGGGTGCTCTTTTTACATTTTGTCGAAATTTCTTTCTTTTTTTGCTCAGAACTGCCAGCAGTTGTAGCGGAAGGGCTGCACGTCCGGGGTGCCGCTCATTTCCTTCTCATGCTTGCAGAACTCGATATACTGCTGATGGATGCGCTGCACGCTCTCGTCCTCCAGCTCGGGGATGACCTTACTGGCCTCGGTGAGGAAGTGCATCTCGTCCCGACCCATGGCACGGCCCTTGGTGGTGTGCAGGTCGTAGGCGTAATCGGGCACTTCGGGCTTCTTACCGTGCTCCCACTCCTTGATGATCTGGTTCTTAATGTTGTCGGTGGTGCGCTCCTTGGTACAGCGGCACAGATACCGGATGGCATGCATGAAGAACATAGGCTGGTCGCCGTCGGAATAGGGGAACTCCTGAGCCATTTTGAAGAGGGTATAGACTTCAATGGGGGCCTGGGTGTTACCGAATCCGATGTCCTCCACGGAGATGGCCAGCAGCCGCCGCCACATTTTTTCGTGGAACTGGGGGCTGGTGATGTACATCTCGTAGGCGGCAGCCAGCGCATTCTCCTCGATGCCACGGCGGATGGACTTCTGCAGCATGGAGATCAGCTCGTCGCCGGGAATACCGTTCCGGGACTTAATATTGGACCAGGGGTCATAAGACATGAATGCTTCTTTTTCCATAAGAATTTCTCCTTACTTCAGCCGGTCAATCAGACTTTCCAGCTCCGTACGGACGTCGGCATCATTGTTCAGGATGTTGTCCATGGCGATGACCACATAGTCGTGCAGGCCGCTGGCGGTGTAGGTGTCGGTCTCGAAGCCGGGATAGGTATAAGCGAAATCCTGCTGCTCCACACCGGCCAACTGTGCCGGGGCGGCGTTGTCCAGGAACTCCTTGCTGGCGGCCACGGACTTCAGGAAGGGCAGACGGGACTCGCCGGAGTTGATCTTCTGGCACACGTCGTAGGACTGCATATACTGCATGAAGATCCAGGAAGCCCAGCGGGTCTCCAGGTCGCCGGAGTTGTCCAGCATGCTCAGCAGGAAGCCCTCGGCGTAATCGGCCTTGGTGCCGTCCTCAAACTGAGGAATGGGAGCGCAGGACCACTCGAAGGGAGCGCTCTCGGGAATCTTCATGTTGATGAACTCGCCCTCGTTGCCGGAGCTGATGTACATTTGCACCTGCTGATTGGCGAAGGGGCCGGAGAAGAAGAAGTCCTCGCCGGGAGCACGGATGATGCCACGCTCCACCATGCTCTGGTACCAGGAGATAACATCCACGGCCTCGTCCAGCTTGTCGGCGAAGAGCAGCTTGCCGTCACGGGTTGTGTACCCGATGCCCTTCTGCTCCATCAGGGTGGAGAAGCACTTCACACCCTCGTCCCAGCCGCCGGCGGGCTTGCCGGTGATTTCGGCGATCTTGGCAGCGGTCTCCTCGAACTCGGTCCAGGTGGTGGGCACACTCAGGCCATTGGCGTTGAAGAAGTCCACGTTGTAGTACATAACCTCGCAGGCCACGTACAGAGGCAGGGAGTAGAACCCGGCCACAGGATAGCTGCTGCTGTCCTCGATGTAAATGTCGTAGTAGTCGTCCAGGTTCAGGCCGTGGTTGGCGTTCTCAATGTAAGGGGTCAGGTCCACCACAGAACCGCCCTGGAGCCAGTCGGTGACGGAGGCAGCCTCGCTCATGGTGACGTTAGGCATATTGCCGGCCTTGATGGCGGCGGTGACGGCATTTTCCAGGTCGCTCATTTCGCCCTTCGCCTGGCAATCCACGGTAATGCCCATTTCCTTGCCGATGCCATTGTTGAATGTGTCCACGATCTCGTAGAGGGTCTTCTGCATGTTCTCCTGGACGATACCGTGCCAGAAGGTGATGGTGATGGGTTTCGTCAGTTCCACTTCCACATTTTCAGCGGTGGCGTCGCCCTTGTTGTCTCCGGACGGGGTTGTCTTTTCACCGCAGGCCGCAAGGGTCAGCACCATGCAGAGGGTGAGCAGAACGCAAAGCCATTTTTTCATGTTTTACCTCCAAGTTTTCTCATTTGTTTTGGCAATGCGGAAGTGCATTTGCCATGTATTTCAGGGGAGAATTACCCCTTCGTACCACCGGATGCAACGCCTTCCATAATTTTCTTACGGAAGATGATGTAGAAAAGGACCATAGGCAGCAGAACGATGCAGGCCGCCGCCATCTGGTTGTGCAGATTGGAGCTGGACGCCTGGCGGAACCGCAGCAGGCCCACCGAAAGAAGCGTATGCTCATCGGACATGGTGACAATCAAGGGCCACATGAAGGAGTTCCAGGCCGTAATGAAGGTCAGGATAGCCACCGTCACGATGGCGTTGATGTTCATGGGGATGACCACCTTGATGAGGAACTTCAGATTGCTGCATCCGTCCACCTTGGCCGCTTTGAACAGCGACGGGGGCGTCTGCATAAAGTATTCCTGAAGCATGAAGATGTAGAAGCCGTTGGCCACCGTAGGCAGCACGATGCCGGAGAAGGTATCCAGCAATCCCAGCTTGCTGCAGGTCACATAGTTCTGAATGATAAGAATTTCCGAAGGGACCATCATGGTCAGCATAAAAAGATAGAAGCAGACGTTCCGTCCGGGGAAGGAGAAAATGCTGAACGCATAGGCACCCAGAATGGAGAACACCAGCGTGACCACCACGCTCAGAATGCCCACCCAAATTGTATTGCGGAAGTACATTCCGAAGGGCACCAGGTTCCAGGCGTAATCATAGTTCTTCCACTGGGGGTCCGAAGGCATCCACTTGGGCGGGATGGAAATGGCCTCCGGCAGGGTCTTTAGAGAGGTCAGCAGCATCCAAAGGAAGGGGAACAGCATGACCACAGCACCAATGGTCAAAAGCACATACTTGAGGGCCGTGAGAAAGACGCTGCGCCGGTCCTGGATTTGATGGGACTTGTCCTGTTTCATTGCCGCACCTCCTCAGACATAGTGGACGAATTTCTTCGATACCGCCCGCTGGACAACCGTGATGAGCAAGATCACGATCAGGAACAGGATGGCAGCCGCCGCCGCATAGTTGACCTTGCCCTGGTCGTAGAACATCCAGTAGATGTAGTACATGACGGTAATGGCCGCATTGCCGGAACCTGCGGTGCCTCCTGCAAAGGAGACAAACATGGAATAGACCTCGTTGAAAGTCCGGGCCACATAAATAATAGACACCAGCGTCACCATCCAGGTGGTGGGGCTCAGCAGGGGCAGGGTAATGCGGAACAGGGTCTTGGCCGGGGAAGCGCCGTCAATACGGGCCGCCTGATAGACCTGCTTGTTGATTTTCTGCAATCCCGCCAGAAACAGCAGGATTTTGAAGGCCAGGCCGTTCCAGACGGAGAAAATGGACAGGGCCACGATCATCAACTTCGGGTCTGTGAGCCACTTCTGGGCGGGGATACCGAATAATTCCAGGAAGAAGTTGATGTAGCCGTAATCCGTGTGGAACAGCCACAGGAACGCCATGCCCACGGCAATGGTAGAGGTCACGTAGGGCAGGAAATAAACAGTCTGGAAAAAGCCCTGCAATTTCTTGATGGAATTGATGAGCAGTGCAAAGCCCAGGGCCAAAATCAGCGTAATGGGCAGGGCGATGAGCAGCAAAATCAGCGTATTCTTGCAGGCCATCCAGAACGTGGGGTCCTTCAGCACCCAGGTAAAGGAGGACAGGCCGAAGCCCGTACCGGTATTGGTGATGTAAACGTATCTCTGGTAGAAGGCCGTCCGCAGTACCATCACCAGAGGGTAAATGGTAAACAGGAGCAGCAGGAGCATCCCGGGCAGGATGTAGGCGTAAGCCCAGCCGCTGCGGACCCGCAGGGTCCCGTCGGACATTTCAATGAGTCTGGGCTTGGGCTTCCGGGCGGTTTTCGGAGCAGTTTTCATGTTGCGCCTCCTTACAGCCGAGCGCCGGTCTCGCAGTCAAAGAGATGGCAGCGCTTCACCGACAGCCGCAGGCCCACAGTCTGGCCGGGGGCAACGTATTCCTCGGCCCCCAGAATGGCCCGGATGGTGTGGTTTTCCAGCTGGAACGTGACCACCTGGTCCTGACCACGCATTTCCACGTCCGTCAACGTGACCCCAATGTCCCCGCCCAGGGACCACGCCTCCGGACGGATGCCCATGCGGACCTTGCCGTTGACGCCGGTCTTGCAGGGCAGGGTTCTGCCGTCATTCAGGGTGAACACGCCGTCGGTTGCCGTGCCGACCACATAGGAAATGGGCGGGTTGCCCATAAAAGAAGCAACGAAGGTATTCACGGGGTCCAGGTACATGGTGTGGGCGTCGGCAATCTGCTGCACCACGCCGTGCTTCATCAGCACGATCTCGTCGGTGATGCTCATGGCCTCCTCCTGATCGTGGGTGACGAAAATGGTCGTGACCTTGGATTCCTGCTGGATTCTGCGAATCTCGCTGCGCATTTCCATGCGAAGCCGGGCGTCCAGGTTGCTCAGCGGCTCGTCCAGGAGCAGCACATCCGGTTTTTTCACCAGTGCCCGGGCAATGGCCACCCGCTGCTGTTGTCCGCCGGAGAGTTGACCGGGCTTCCGGTCCAGCATGGTCTCGATCTGCACCAGCTTGGCAATCTCCTCCGCCGCAGCATTCCGCGCCGCACGGCTGAATTTCTTGCCGGTAGCCGGGTCCTTCATGTTGGACAGGGGGAAGGCAATGTTCTCCCGGACCGTCATGTGAGGGTACAGGGCGTAGTTCTGGAACACCAGGCCCACGTTCCGCTTTTCGGGCATCAGGGTGGTCACATCCCGGTCCCCGAACCAGATCTCGCCGTCGGTGACGCTTTCCAGACCCGCCAGCATATACAGCGTGGTGGACTTGCCGCATCCGCTGGGTCCGAGAAGTCCCGTTAGTTTTCCGTCCTGAAAGGTCACATTGATACTGTCAACCGCCGTAGTTTTGTCGAATCTTTTCGTAAGATTTTTTACCTGAACTTCCATGCCTGCCCAGCCTCCAAAAAATAAGTGTGGTGATGACATCTGGCCATCATTATAGTCCTTTCCTCCCTTTTTTTCTCGACGGAATTTGACCGCTTGCGTGCAGAACTTGATATTTGCGCTTGGATATTTCTGGGGAAGGATTCATATTCATGGAATCTTTCTTCGAAGTACGCCGGAAACTGTCTTATCTATTGCAGGAAATATCCCGGAGCATGTCTCTTGCCCTGGGGCTGTAATTTGGCAAAAAGAGTACCCCCTGTCGGAAATATCCAGCAGGGGGCGTGTGTTGTGAAATTCACCGGAACAATTCCGTCAAACAATGGCCGTCAGTATCGGGCATGGTCAAGCCCAGGGCGTGGGCAAAGGTGGGGGCCTCGTCCACCAGCCGGGCCGTGTCCAGATGAGCGCCGGGCTGAATGTCCGGGCCGAAGGCCATCAGCGTAGGCTGGGGGCCCTTTTCCGGCTCATGGCCATGGGTGGCACAGCCAAAGCGGTAGTCGCTGTTATCCAGGGGCTTCTGGACGGGCTTGCACCAGCTGGTAGAGAAGCTGGTCCAGCCATCGGTCTCCACCGCAAAGGCAAAGTCGCCGCCCAGATGATACCGCTCCCGGGCCTCCGCCTCGGTCAGAATCTCTCCGATGCCGCAGACCTCGCTGTCCCGGAGCTTTTCCAAGGCAAGTTTTGTCTTGTTCCAGGCAGCCTTGTCAGCGGGGTCCTTCAGGTAGACCAGAGCAGAGGTACCGCCGGATTTGGCAAAGGCAGTCCAATCCTTCAGGGCACCGTCCGGGGCCACTTCCAGCAGCCCCTCCTCTGCCAGCAGGGCGTTCAGGGCCACACTGCGGCGGATTTCGATCTGGCCATGGTCGCTGACGATGAAGAAATTCGTGTCCTCATAAATGCCCGCATCCTCCGCTGCCTTGAACAGTTCCTCCAACCAAAGATTGGTGTCATACAAGGCATTGGTGACGGCAGGCGTGAACAGGCCGGAGGCGTGTCGGGCGGAATCCACGTTGGCCGGATGGACCATCAGCAGGTCCGGCCGGAAGTTCCGAAGCATATCGGCGGCGCAGCCCATCACAAAGGCGTCGGCGTAGGGGTGCTTCCGGTGCTTGCCCTCCAGGTATTTCAGGTTGGGCTTTACGATTTTCTCGATGACTTCTCCACTGCTGCCGGAATCCCGGAAAGCGGACAGGGAATCCTCCCCGTGCTGGGGCCAGTATTCGTCCACCAGGTAATCAATGGCCGGGTCCTTTCCGGTGACGGGCCAGAACACCGCCGCTGTAGTAAGACCGGCCTTCTTGGCGGCATCGAAAATAGAGGGAGCCTTCACACTGGAACGAAAATGCTGCCAGAGGCAATGCTCCACGCCCAGAATGGGGGCCTCATTGTTGACGATGTGATGCCGGTCCGGGTACACGCCGGTCATCATGGTCGAGTGACAGGGGTAGGTGATGGTGGGGTAAATGGAGCGCACCCGGTCCACCCGGGCCATTTTGTCCCACCGGGGCGCCAGGGCGTACAGTTTGGACAGAGTCTCCAGGTCCTCGTAGACCAGGGCGTCCACGCTGACAACGACCACGTGACGTTTGTTCATGAAGTGTTCCTCTTTTCTGTCTGGATGAACTCATTATAATCATTTCTTTACGAAAGTCAACACAGGAACCGGGATTTTGGCCCCCTCCGGGAGGGGCTGTCGTGGCGCATACCACGACCGGAGAAGTGTAATGTGTCGAATTCCTGCAAATTTTCTGGCAAGGCACTGTAGGGGCGGCGGCATGCCCCTACAGTGAATGACCAACAGCCTATCGTCCCTCATCCGGCCACCCGATCGGGTGGTCACCTTCCTATGCGGGGAAGGCTTTTCTCCGAAACCGTCACACCCTATTTCTATTGTCACTTCCTCCGGCACGCCGTTAGGCGTGCCACATAGTAGCGGTATGGCTGCCACCGGCAGTCATATAGATTTTTATTCGCTGCGCGGGGCACACCCCTCTAAGAGAGGCAAGCGGTCCCTTTCGCCCATAAAAAATCCCCGGCAGGGGGAAGCCCTGCCGGGGAAAAATGGGTTTGAAATTACTTTGCACCGGCGATCTGAGCGGCGACTTCTGCGGCGAAGTCGTCCACCTTCTTCTCGATGCCCTCGCCCTTCACATAGTGAATGGCGTCCACGAACTTCACGCTGCCGCCCAGCTTCTTGGCGGCATCGGCAATGTAGCCTTCCACGCTGCCCTGGAACAGGTCGCTGCGGACGAAGTCCTGCTGCAGCAGGCAGTTCTCCTTATAGAAAGCGTTGATCTTGCCGGCAGCAATCTTCTCCTTGATCTGAGCGGGTTTGCTGGCCATCTTGGGATCGTTGTCCATCAGGGCCACCTGCACCTGCAGCTCATGGTCCACGTCCGCCTGGGGCACCATGGCCTTATCCCAGTACTTGGGGTTCATGGCAGCAATCTGCATGGCCACGTTCTTGCCGATCTCGGTGGCATCGATGCCGCCCTCCACAGCCAGGTTCACCAGCACGGCGTGCGTGCCGCCGGCATGAACATAAGCCACGGAGGTGTTGTCGGCAAACCGGGCAAAACGCCGGATCTGCATATTCTCGCCGATGGACATGACCTTCTCCTGCATGATCTCGGTGACGGTCAGGTTAGAGTCGGGGTACTTGCAGGCCTTCAGAGCGTCCACGTCGGCGGGGTTCTCGGTAGCCACCACGGTAGCCAGGTTCTTCACCAGGTCCAGGAAGGAATCGGTCTTGGCAGCGAAGTCGGTTTCGGAGTTCACCTCGATGATGACGCCGGTGCCGTTCACGACGGTGGCATAAGCCACGCCCTCGGCAGCAACACGGTCAGCCTTCTTGGCAGCCTTGGCCAGGCCCTTTTCCCGAAGCCAGTCCACAGCCTTGTCCATATCGCCGTCGGTGGCCTGCAAAGCCTTCTTGCAGTCCATCATGCCCACGTTGGTCATTTCACGGAGCTTCTTAACATCCAATGCGGTAAAAGCCATTGTAAAATCCTCCTATTCATCTTGTAGGGGCGCCCGGAGCACCGGGCGCCTGAAAAAACCTATCTTGAACTTATTCGGCAGCGGGAGCCTCGGTGGTCTCGGCAGCCTCGGCGGCTTCGGGAGCATCTTCGCCCTGACGGCCCTCAATCACGGCGTTGGCCATGGTAGCGGCGATCAGACGGATGGCACGGATGGCGTCATCGTTGCCGGGGATCACATAGTCGATCTCGTCAGGATCGCAGTTGGTGTCCACAATGGCCACGATGGGGATGTTCAGCTTCCGGGCCTCGGCGATGGCGTTGCGCTCCTTCCGGGGGTCAACGATGAACAGAGCGGCGGGCAGCTTCTTCATTTCCTTCACGCCGCCCAGGTACTTCTCCAGCTTCTCAATCTCGGCCTGATGCTTGATGACTTCCTTCTTGGGCAGCATGGCGAAGGTGCCGTCTGCCTCCATCTTCCGCAGCTGAGCCAGCCGGTCGATCCGGGTCCGCATGGTGCGGAAGTTGGTCAGCATACCGCCCAGCCAGCGGGTGTTCACATAGTAACCGCCGCAGCGCTCGGCCTCTTCCTTGATGGCGTCCTGGGCCTGCTTCTTGGTGCCGACAAACAGCACGTTGCCGCCGTTGGCGGACAGGTCACGAACGAAGGAGTAAGCTTCCTCCAGCTTCTTCACGGTCTTCTGCAGGTCGATGATGTAGATACCGTTGCGCTCCGTGTAGATATAGGGAGCCATTTTGGGGTTCCAGCGGCGAGTCTGATGACCGAAGTGCACGCCGGCCTCCAGCAGTTGTTTCATAGATACGACAGCCATTTTGATTTTCTCCTTTTGTTGTTCCTCCACCCCGATCCACTCAGGTGTCCCGCCGAAAAGTACGGTACGTGGGAGCCCGATCACCGGGTGTGTGGCATGAAAAATGTCATGGTGCAAGCCCATGCCGATACATTATAGCCGGTCCCGCTCCATTTTGCAAGTATTTTTTCCAATATTTTTTCGGAATATTCGGGGAATTCCGTGGCAGGTGGGGAAAGTTGGCCCGGAAGGCTTTTCTCTGCCCCGGCAGGTTCCTGCGTTGATTTTTACCGCTCAGGTAACGTCGGCTGGCGGGCGGGGCCCGCCGCCCCTACAATACCTCGCCAGAGGCTTCAGCAAAAAATCTCCCCGCCGGATTTCCGGCGGGGACGCGCTCCTTCCTTCCATCATTTTTCTATTTCATCATGTTCTTATCCCGTTATTTATCCCATCTCCCGGAGCCTCCCGGCTCACGGGCGCTCGCAGCTTTTCGGCTTGCCCATTCTGGGAATGCGGCATTTCTCAGGGTCGGCGTCCACCAGGATAATATCCGGGCCGATACGGCATATTTTGCACCAGGGGATGAGATAATCCTCCTGCCTGCCCCCCAGTCCCAGGAACCGGCAGGGTCCCGGCACCAATATGGCCGTGATATTCCCCTCCGGCACCTCCACCAGCGCATCGGACACGAATCCCAGCCGCTGGCCGGAGTTCACCAGAATCACCTCTTTGCAGTGCAGCTCGGAAAAGCGAATGGACATGGGTCCACCTCCCCTTCATTCTTGCTTCACCCTATGCTTTCCGGTGCAGGAATATTCACGACACCACCACATTTTTCCGCATGGCCCCGATGGCCCCCTTTTCCAGCCGGGACACCTGGGCCTGGGAAATGCCCACCAGCCCCGCCACCTCCATCTGGGTCTTGCCGTCATAGAAGCGCAGGCGCAGAATCTGTTTTTCCCGGTCTCCGAGGCTTTTGAACGCCTCCTTCAAGGCAATATGCTCCATCCAGGCCTCGTCGGTGTTCCGCTCGTCCCGGACCTGTTCCATGACCGTCAGGGGGTCCCCACCGTCGGAGTACACCGGGTCATAAAGGCTCACCGGAGTGCAGACCGCATCCAGTGCCCGGCTGACCTCCTGCTCCGAAATTCCCGCTTCCCGGGCCAGTTCTTCCAGCGTTGGCTCCCGGTCCAGGCTGGCCACCAGCCGCTCCTTGCACTGCATCACCTTATAGGCCGTGTCCCGGAGAGATCGGGACACCCGGATCACACTGTTGTCCCGCAGATACCGTCGGATCTCCCCGGCGATCATGGGCACGCCGTAGGTGGAAAACTTCACCTCTTTGGTGGGGTCAAAGTTGGCGATGGCCTTCATCAGGCCGATGCACCCCACCTGAAACAGGTCGTCGGGGCTTTCCCCCCGCTTGTCGAACCGCTGGATAACGGACAGCACCAGCCGCAGATTCCCTTCGATCAGGGCCTCCCGGGCCGTTTTGTCCCCGGCCCTGGTACGAAGCAGCAATTCCTTCATTTCCTTCTGGCTCAGGACCTTCAGCTGGGCGGTGTTCACCCCGCAGATCTCTACCTTTCCCTGCACCTGCATTTCCTCCCTTGCGCTTTGCAGACAGTATTTCCCACCGGCGGGCATCTTATCCCTTTGTGCCATTTTCACAAAGTTTTCCCCGGCGATTTTCTTCCCGGCTGGCCGGAATTCTTTTCCGTTCGGAAAAAGCCAACTTTTTTCCGGGAATCTCCCGAATAATCCCGGCTGTTGCCTGGAACGACATAACGGAAAATACATCCCAGGATGGTTGGATTTTCTCCCCTTTTCCCCCTGGCTCTATGGGGCAGGGGCTGTGGAAAAAGTCCTGTGAATAACAATGGTTTTTCCACATTCTCCACAGAGTTTTCCACAAGGCAGTGGACTTGGGGGAAAAGTTAGTGGTCCCGGATCTAAGTTTCCATAACATCTTGTTCCTGGATTCGACATTTTTCGCACTTTTTCGCCCCATATAATTTTGCCATCAGCCCCGAAGGACCGGTAAAAAAAGGGCTTGACAGGCTTCTCCTCCGAAAGTTCAAAAAATTTCAAAAAAGGGATTGCTTTTCTTCAAAATCTGCGCTATAATGGGGAACTGCTAAAGCATAGACCAAACGAGGAGGTGGGATCATGCCCAACATCAAGTCCGCTAAGAAGCGTGTCGAACTGTCTAAGGTCGCTTATGAGAAGAATAAGGCCGAGAAGTCCGCTCTGAAGACGACTCTGAAGAAGTTTGAGGCTGCCGTGGACGGCGGTGACCGTGCCGTTGCCGAAGGCGCTTACAAGCTGGCCGTCAAGGCCGTGGATCAGGCTGCCGTCAAGGGACTTCTGCACAAGAACAATGCCGCCCGGAAGAAGAGCAGCATGACTCTGAAGCTGAACAAGCTGGCCTGAACGCTCTGAAAATATCTCCTTCCGACCAAAACTCGGAGGGAGTTTTTTCATTATATGGACCGAATTTCGGAAGGAGGCGTTTTTATGGCAAAGCCGTCGGACCCTGTAACAATTCTCCGGGGCGTGGGCCCCACCAAGGCCAAGCAGTTGGAACAGCTGGGCATCCGGACTTTGGGCGACCTGCTGTGCCACTTCCCCAGAGGCTACGACGACCGGACCAGACTGGTCAACATCGCCGACCTGGAGGCGGGGCAAAGCGCCTGTTTCAAAGCCATGGTCATGAACAGTCCCAGGACCGCCCACATCCGCAAGGGCCTGGACATTACAAAAGTCACCGTGGCCGATGCTTCCGCCCGGCTGAGCCTGACCTTCTTCAATCAGAAATTCACCGCCGATCAGCTGACCGTAGGGAAAGAATACGTCTTTTTCGGCAGCGTTTCCGGGGATTATTTCGGCTACGGCATGACCTCCCCGGTGTTCGAGTCCCCGGAGTGTCCCCCGGTACTGACCCGGCGCATTCTGCCCCTGTACCCCCTGACGGCGGGACTGTCCAACGCCGCACTTTTCAAGGCCGTGACCCAGGCTCTGGCCATCTGCAACCCGCCGGAGGAGGTCCTGCCCCCGGAGGTTTTGCAGGAATATCACATTCTTCCCGCCGACCGGGCTTACACTGCCATCCACACGCCCAAAACCATGGAGGAAGCGGCCATGGCCAAGCGGCGGATGATCTTCGAGGAATTTTTCGTATTCTCCGCCGGGCTGGCCCAGCTGCGCCGGACCCGACAGACCCGCCGGACGGCTCCCTACACCGATACGGACCTGACGCCCTTTCTCGCCGCTCTGCCCTTCCCCCTCACCGGTGCCCAGAAGCGGGCCATCGAGGACATCCGTCGGGATATGACCCTGGGCATCCCCATGAACCGCCTGGTCCAGGGAGACGTGGGCAGCGGCAAGACCATGGTGGCCGCAGCGGCGGCATTCCTGGCCATTCGCAACGGCCGCCAGTGTGCGCTGATGGCCCCAACGGAGATTCTGGCAGAGCAGCACTTTGCCTCCCTGGGGAAGCTGTTTGCACCGCTGAATATCCGGGTAGAGCTGCTGACCGGATCCCTGACCCCCAAGGAAAAAGCCCTCCGCCGGGAGCGCATCGCCCAGGGGGAAGCGAACCTGGTCATCGGCACCCACGCCCTGCTGACGGATTCCACCCGGTTCGCCAATCTGGGGCTGGTGATCACCGACGAGCAGCACCGCTTCGGCGTTGGCCAGCGGTCGGCCCTGGGCAGCAAGGGAGAAAACGTACACCTGCTGGTCATGTCCGCCACCCCCATCCCCCGGACTCTGGCGCTGCTGATGTACGGCGATCTGGATGTGTCCCTGGTAGATGAACTGCCCCCGGGCCGGGAAAGCGTGGATACCTTCCTGGTCAGCGAGGCCCTGCGGCCCAGGATCAACGCCTTCATCCGCAAGCAGGTCACGGAGGGCCATCAGTGCTATGTGGTCTGCCCTGCCGTGGAGGAAAATGAGGAATTGGGCGTAAAAGCCGCCGAGGTATGGGCGGAAACCCTGCAGAATACCGTATTCCCGGACCTGTGCATTGCCCTGCTCCACGGACAGATGAAAGGGAAAGAGAAAGAGACCGTCATGGCAGAATTTGCTGCCGGGAAGGCGGACGTGCTGGTGGCCACCACGGTTATCGAAGTAGGCGTGGACGTGCCGAATGCTACGCTGATGGTCATTGAGGATGCGGACCGGTTCGGCCTTTCCCAGCTCCATCAGCTGCGGGGCCGGGTTGGCCGGGGCAAGGCGAAAAGCTACTGCATCCTGACCACCCGGAACCGAAATCCGGAGACCCTGGCCCGGTTGAAAGCCCTGTGCGCTACCAACGACGGCTTCCAGATCGCCCAGGAGGACCTGAAAATGCGGGGACCGGGGGATTTCTTCGGCTCCCGGCAGTCTGGGCTGCCCGTGTTCCGCTGTGCCGACCCCATGTGCGATCTGGAGACCTTGCAGCAGGCCCAGCAGGCCGCCCAGCCCTACCGGAACCAGGCTCCCTCCCCTGCCCTGCAAATGCGGATAGAAGCCCTGTTCGCCCGGTCCGATACGGCACCGAACTGACGGGATCGCACAAATGACGGAGCAGAGAAAAAGGCTCACCCACGCAAGGGAGGTAAGCGCCTCACCGATCGGTTTTGCTGCCTCTATATCGCCTCGCCAAGGGCGGTTCCACGGCAAAAATTGCCTGCAACCCCCGTCAAAATGTCCGTTTCCGGGTCCGGGAACGGACATTTTTTCATGTCGGGCGGAAATTTTTCAAAAATCTCTTGTAAGTTCCGGAAAAATGCTGTAAAATAGCAGAACCTATGGATTACAACCATTGATACAAAGAAGGCCGTCTTGACACGGCTGTTTGGAGGAATCAAATATGGAAAAACCAATCGTATTGGTCATTATGGATGGCGTAGGCAAAGGTGACGGCGGCCCCGGCGATGCCGTGAAGCTGGCTGCTACCCCCACGCTGGATCATCTTTGGGCCACCTGCCCCCACACCTATCTGAAAGCCCACGGCACCGCCGTCGGTCTGCCCTCCGATGAGGACATGGGCAACAGTGAAGTGGGCCACAACGCCCTGGGCTGCGGCCAGATCTACTCTCAGGGTGCCAAACTGGTCAGCGAGTCCATCGCCAGCGGTGCGCTCTACACGTCCGACACCTGGAAAGATCTGATTGCCAACGCCAAGGACGGCCACGCCCTGCATTTCCTGGGTCTGCTGTCCGACGGCAACGTCCATTCCAACATTTCCCATCTCATCGCCATGCTGAAAGAGGCCCACGCCGAGGGCGTAAAGAAGGCCTACTGCCACATCCTGCTGGACGGCCGTGACGTACCCGCCACCTCCGCTCTGGACTATGTGGACCAGCTGGAAGATGTTCTGAAAGCCCTGAACACCGAGGGCTGCGACTACGCCATTGCCTCCGGCGGCGGCCGTATGGTCATTACCATGGACCGCTATGAGGCCAACTGGCCCATGGTGGAAGCCGGCTGGCGGACCCATGTGGAGGGCAAGGGCCGTCTGTTCCCCTCCGCCCGGGAGGCCATTGAGACCTACCGGAACGAGACCGGCTGCATTGATCAGGACCTGCCCGCCTTTGTGGTGGAGCGCAGCGGTGCGCCCGTGGCCAAGATTGCCAACGGCGACAGCGTGATTCTTTTCAACTTCCGTGGTGACCGGGCCCAGGAGATTTCCCTGGCCTTTGACCGGAAGGATTTCGACAAGTTCGACCGGGGCAATTATACCGGCGTGAAGTTTGCCGGTATGCTCCAGTATGACGGAGACCTGAAGATCCCCCAGCACTATCTGGTGCAGCCCCCGGTCATCACCAACACCCTGACCGAGGTCCTGTGCAAGGCCGGCATTCCCGAGTACGCCGTGTCCGAGACCCAGAAGTACGGCCATGTCACCTATTTCTGGAACGGCAACCGGTCCGGCAAGGTGGACGAGAAGCTGGAAGTCTATGAGGAGATCCCCTCCGACGTGATCCCCTTCGATCAGGCTCCCGCCATGAAGTCCAAGGAGATCACCGAGCATCTGGTGGCCGCCATGGCTTCCGGAAAGTTCGGGTTCCTCCGCTGCAACTTCCCCAACGGCGACATGGTTGGCCACACCGGCGTGCTCAGCGCCGTCATCTCCGCCATGGAGAGCGTGGACAAGAGCCTGGCCGCCATCATCGAAGCCGCCGATAAGTACGGCTACCGGGTACTGGTCACTGCCGACCACGGCAACGCCGACCAGATGCTGGAGACCAAGAAGGGCAAGACCAGCGTCCGCACCGCCCACTCCCTGAACCCGGTGCCCTTCATTATCTATGATACCGACAAGACCTGGAACATTCTTCCGGGCAATTACGGTCTGGCCAACGTGGCCCCCACCATCGTAAAGATGCTGGGCCTCACCGCTCCCGATTGCTGGGAAGCAAGCATGGTCTGACCCCCATCCCCTCCCGCCCAAAACGGGAGGGACCCATTTCAGAATTTCAAATCAGGAGGTAACGATCCATGATCCGCCAGAATAACGAGCAAGGTTCCGTCCGTGTCTCTGCCAGTGTCTACACCGACATTGCCGGTACTGCCGCCTCCAACTGCTTCGGCGTGAAGGGCATGGCCGCCCGCTCCGTCACCGACGGGGTGTATCACCTGCTCCGCAAGGAATCCCTGGGCAAGGGTGTGAAGGTGAACTTCCACGAGGACGATACCATTTCCATCGACCTGCACATCATAGTGGACAACGGGGTGAACCTTACCGCCGTAGGCGCTTCCATCATTTCGGAGGTCCGCTATGTGGTCACCAAATGTACCGGCACCGAAGTACGGGCCGTGAATGTCTATATTGATTCCATGATGATTGGATAATTTTCGGAGGTGTAAACCATTGAGGCAGACCATAAACGGAGCCGATTTCCGCAGAATGCTGCTGAGCGCTGCCGCAGCCATTGAGATCAACAAACAGAAGCTCAATGAGCTGAATGTGTTCCCGGTGCCGGACGGAGATACCGGTACCAATATGTCCATGACCATTAACGCCGCCGCTTCCGACCTGCGGAAGCTGGAGGACCCCACGCTGGAGAAGGCCGCTTCCGCTGCCGCCT
The DNA here is from genome assembly GCA_022770345.1 of Clostridiales bacterium. GTDB lineage: Bacteria > Bacillota > Clostridia > Oscillospirales > Oscillospiraceae > Faecousia. The sequence goes on from JALEII010000060.1 coordinate 17,269, forward strand.
CCGCCATGCTGCGGGGCGCCCGGGGCAACTCCGGCGTGATTCTTTCCCTGCTGATGCGGGGCATTTCCAAGAAGCTCAAGGGCGCCAGCGAATGTGACGGCGTGCTGTGGGCCAATGCTTTGCAGGAAGGCGTGGACGCCGCCTACAAGGCCGTGATGAAGCCCGCTGAGGGCACCATCCTGACCGTGGCCCGGCTGGCCGCCGCCAAGGCCCTGGCCGCCGCCAACGAGAACAACTACCTGGAATTCGTCCAGGAGCAGGCTCTGGAAGCGGCGAAAATCGCTCTGGCCGATACCGTGAACCAGAACCCGGTGCTGAAAAAGGCCGGCGTGGTGGACGCAGGCGGCAAGGGCTGGTGCTTCGTGCTGGAAGCCATGCTGCTGGCCCTCCGGGGCGAGGATGTTGTCGTCCCCGAAAACGGCGAGAGTGCCGAGGTGAAGGAGAGCGCTGATTTCTCCGACTTCGCCGACGAGGACATCACCTTTACCTACTGCACGGAGTTTATCGTCTCCCGGGAGAACGGCAATGACCCGGAAGATCTGCGTGCGTTTCTGTCCGAGCTGGGCGACAGTCTGGTGCTGGTGGACGACGATGAGATCATCAAAGTCCATGTGCATACCAATAACCCCGGTACAGCCCTGCAGGAGGCCCTGAAATACGGCTCCTTCGTCACCGTGAAAATTGAAAATATGCGCCTGCAGCACACCGAGAAGGTGCTGAGTGAGCAGGAGCTGTCCCCGAAGATCGCCGAGCCGGAAAAAGCTCTGGGCGTGGTCAGTGTCTGCGCCGGCAAGGGCCTTGGCGAAGTGTTCAGCAATCTGGGCGTGGACGGCATCATTTCCGGCGGCCAGACCATGAACCCCAGCACTCAGGACATTCTGGAGGCCGTGAACAGGGTCCCCGCCGAGACTGTGTTCATTCTGCCCAACAATAAGAATATCATTATGGCAGCCCAGCAGGTGGAGGGCCTGACCCCCAAAAAGGTCGTGGTCATCCCCAGCAAGACCGTCCCCCAGGGCGTCACCGCCATGCTGAGCTTCAACCCGGAGGGCAGCGTGGAGGAAAATACCGAGGCCATGAACGAGGCCCTGGACACCGTGGACACCATGCAGATCACCTATGCCGCCCGGAATTCCGACTTTGACGGCTACGACATCCACGAGGGCGACTATCTGGCCATGTACGGCAGTGCCCTGTTCGGCACCAGCCGGGACATCAAGGTGCTGCTCCGGTCCCTGGCCGAGAAAGTCCACGCCGACGGCCGGGAGTTCGTCACCATCTACTACGGTGCGGACATCACCCCCAAGCAGGCCCAGAAGGCTGCGGATATTTTCACCCAGCTTTGCCCCGGAGCGGACGTGAATCTGCTCAGCGGCGGCCAGCCGGTGTATTACTACCTGATCTCCGCAGAATAACGTGTTCCCTGCCCGGCGGGAGGCCCCTCTCGCCGGGCGAAGTTTTCGGGAGAGGCCTTGTGGATGCAGTACCGTCTCTGAATGTAGGGGCGGCGTGCCCCTACACACAATAACCCCCCCTACCACCCCTCATCCGGCCGCTTTGCGGCCACCTTCCCTCAGGGGAAGGCTTTTTCTCAAAAACCACGAAAGGAGCCGATCGATGAGACCCGGAAAGAAAAAACAATTTCTCCAGCGAAGCGCGTCCGCCGTGCATACCATCGGCTCGCTGCATTTACCCCTTCACGCGGCCCACGCAGGCTATTTCATTGTACTGGCCGTATTCCCCACACTGGTACTGCTGCTGAGTCTGCTGCGCTACACCCCGCTCCACGTGGAAACGCTCACGGAGCTGCTGGACGGCGTGCTCCCGGCAGCCCTGCTGCCTGCGGCGGAACGGCTCATTATCAGCACCTACGCCAATACCTCCAAGACCATGGTAGGCCTCTCCGCCGTAACGGCCCTGTGGTCCGCCAGCCGGGGCGTGTACGGCCTGCTCACCGGGCTGAACGCCATTTACGGCGTGTCCGAAAACCGGGGGTATGTGCACACCCGGCTCATCAGTATGCTCTACACCTTTCTCTTTCTGGTGGTTCTGTTGCTGACCCTGGCCCTGCACGTGTTCGGCACCACCATTGCCGAAGCCCTGAACGCCAGCCGGAATCCCTTTCTGAATTTCCTGGCGGACATTCTGGAAATGCGGTTTTTCCTGCTGCTTCTGGTCCAGACCGTAATCTTCACCGCCATGTATATGGTCCTGCCCAACGAGCATAACCGGCTGGAATACTCCCTGCCCGGAGCGCTTCTGGCCTCCATTGGCTGGCAGGTCTTTTCCCAGGCCTTCTCCGTGTATGTGGAGCATTTCCCCAGCTACGCCAACATCTACGGCAGTGTGTACGCCGTGGCGCTGTCCATGCTGTGGCTGTATTTCTGCCTGTATATTCTGTTTTTCGGCGGGGTCCTGAACCGGCTGCTGCTGGATTGGAACAAAGAACCGGAAAGCTGATTTTTCTTTTCATTTCGTTTATGATTTTGACACAATTCCCGGGTAACGTGGATAAAAAAGGAGGGGGCTGCCATGTTCGGCTTTGTTGCCGCCAGCGTGGAGGAATTGACACCGGAGGAAAAGCAGCGCTACAACAGCGTTTATTGCGGGATTTGCCGCCGTATCCGCAGCCAGTCCTCCAATCTGTCCCGGCTGACACTCAGCTATGACACCACGTTCCTGGCTCTGCTTTTGATGAGTCTCTATGAGCCGGAGGAGACCGGCGGCGATCACGCCTGTGTGCTGCATCCTATCCGGAAAAAGCACTGGGTGGATAACGCATGCATCCGCTATGCTGCCGACATGAATGTCATTCTGGCCTATTACAACGCCCTGGACGACTGGGAGGACGACCACCGGACAGGCGCAAAAATGCTTGTCGGCATTCTCGGCAAAGAGAAGAACCGCATTGAAAATGCCTATCCCCGGCAGTGCGAGGCCATCCGGTCCTGTCTGCAAGAGCTTTCCGCACTGGAAAAGGAACACTGCGCCAATCCGGACCTGCCTGCCGGGTGCTTCGGGCGGCTCATGGGGGAACTGCTGGTCTGGAAAGAGGACCTGTGGGCGGAAACTCTGCGGCAAATGGGCAACGGCCTGGGCCGGTTCATTTATCTGGCCGATGCCGCCGTGGATTATGTTGCCGACGAGAAGAAAAAGAAATACAATCCCTTTCTGGCCATGGGCACCGGCAATGACCCAAAGCGCTGGGAGGAATATCTGGTGCTGGCTATGGGCCGCTGCACCGGCTGCTTTGAAAAGCTGCCGCTGGTGCAGGACAAGGCCATTCTGGACAACATTCTGTACAGCGGCGTCTGGATAGAGCTACACCGCCAGCAGCGCAAGGACCAACGGAAGGAGGAGCAATGATGGACGATCCCTATAAAGTGCTGGGCTTAAGCCCAGATGCCTCCGACGAAGAAGTCAAGAAAGCCTACCGCCGTCTGGCCAAGCAATATCACCCGGACCTGAACCCCGGGGACCCAGTGGCCGCCAAGAAAATGCAGGAGATCAACGCCGCCTACGAGCAGATCAAGAACCCAGAAAAGGCCCGTCCCTCCGGCAATTCCGGCTCCTACGGGGGCTACAACCCCTACGGCAGCGGTTACGGTGGGTCCTACGGCGGCGAAAGCCGGTCCTCGGAGGCCTCCTATCAGCAGGCGGCTTATAATTACATTCGCTTCGGCCGGTATCAGGAGGCCCTAAACGCCCTGAGCAACGACACCAACCGGAACGCCCAGTGGTACTATCTTTCCGCACTGGCCAACGACGGTCTTGGCAACTCCGTAACGGCGCTGGAGCATATCCGCCGGGCGGTGAGCATGGAGCCGAACAATCCCCTGTATCTGCAGACCCTGAACGAGATTGAAAACGGTGGCGCCGCTTATCGCCGGACTGCCGGAAACTACCGAGGCTTCGGAGCGGCGGGGGGGCTGTGTCCCAGCCTGTGCCTGTGCTACGCCTCTCAGTTTTGCTGCGGCGGGAGGGTGTTCTGCTGCTGAAAAATCTTGACGAATTCTCCGATGTCTGCTAAAATAGCGTCTGTTTGGCCGAAAAGCCATACAGACGCGTTTTTAGGAGGAAAAACCATGAAGAACAAGAAGTTGTTCATCGCTCTGGTGGCCTTGGTGGCCATTGTTGCCATTGTGCTGGGTGTGTACTTTGCCACCCGTCCCGCCACCAGCGAAGGCGGCAAGGCCGTCACCGTGACCGTGGTCCATAAGGACGGCAGCGAGAAGGTCTTTACCTACCACACCGATGAGGAATACCTGGGCACGGTGCTGGTAGACGAGGGCCTGGTGGAAGGTGAGCAGAGCAATTACGGCCTGTACATCAAGGCCGTGGACGGCGAGACCGCCGACTACAACACCGACGGCAGCTACTGGGCCTTCTATCAGGGCGATGCCTACGCCGAGCTGGGCGTGGACCAGACCCCCATCCATGACGGCGACAGCTTCAAGCTGGTCTATACCGCTGCCAACGGCTAAAATTTTCCCCGGTCCGCTGGGACCGGGGAATTTTTGGAAGATTGTGGGTAACATAACGTCAAAATTATTGCCGGCAACAATCAACCCTTCCTCCAGGGGAAGGCTTTTCGCTTCTGCATATGAAAGTCGACGGGCAAAACGTGCCTCGCCCCTACTGTGCCATTATGCCGTGCCGTTTGTCCCCAATCGATCCGAATATTTCCTTCTTTTCCCGGTTACAATGCTTCCGAGGGACCAACCAGGGTTCCCGGAGCGCCGGTGAAGGCCGACAGGACCTCGATGGTCAGCCCATGCTCCCGGGCCAGCAGCACACTGCGGTCATGGAGCACCTGGGCGCCCCCTTCGATGAGTGCCAGCATGGCCTCATAGCTGAGCCGCCCGAACCGCCGGGCCTCCGGGTATCTTCTTGGGTCCCGGTCATAAATCCCGTCCACATCCGTGAAGATCTGGCACACGTCTGCCTTCAAAAAGGCCGCCAAGGCCACCGCCGTAGTATCGGACCCGCCCCGGCCCAAAGTTGTCACGTCCCCGGCATCGTTATAGCCCTGAAAGCCCGCCGTAACGACAATTTTCCCCGCTTCCAATTCCTGGCGGATGCGCTCCCCGGTCAGGTCCAGTATTTTCGCATTGCCATGAACCCCGTCCGTATGGATGCCCGCCTGATAGCCCGTCAGGCTCACCGCCGGTGCGCCCAAGGCCCCGATAGCCATGGCCGTCAGTGCTGCGGACATCTGCTCCCCGGCCGCCAGAAGGGCATCCATTTCCCGCAGGGACCCCCGCGGGTTCACCTCCGCCGCCTGCCGGACCAGCCGGTCCGTGGTGTCCCCCTGGGCGGAAACCACCAGAAGGACCTCCGCCCCCTGAGCATGGAGCAGCACCGCCCGCCGGGCCGCATTGCGGAGCCTTCCGGCATCGGCCAGAGAAGTTCCACCGTATTTTTGCACGATCCGCAAAATTTCTCACCTCCGGGTCATTCTATGACGAAAGAGGTAAGAAAATTCCGGGCCGAAAACCGGCCCGGAAGAAAACTATGCTTTTTAGGAACCTGCCAGAATGTCCGCCTTGATAACGCCCCTGGTCTCCCGCATCTCCCGGAGGAACTCCTCCAGCGGCACGTTCAACCCGATGGTCTCCGCCGAAATAGTCACTACGGCGCAGCCGTTGGTGGGCACGATGGAGTTGATCGTCAGGATATTGGCCTGCCGCTGCGCAAACAGGTTCAGGATCAGAGAAAGCTGGCCCGGGGTATCGTGCAGCAGCAACTGCAGGGTAATGACCCGGCCGTTCATCATGTTCTCAAAGGGCAGCACCATATCCCGGTACTTGTAAAATGCGCTGCGGCTGATCCCCACAATATGGGTCGCCTCGTTGACGGTCTTGGCCTCGCCGGTCTGGATCAGCTCCCGTGCCTGGGCCACCTTCAAAAAGATCTCCGGCAGTGCGGATGCTTCCACGATGTAGAACTTTGGATTCTTAGACATACGTCGCCTCCTGAAATTATTATTTGTTCATATTGTCCCACAGAGATGTTCATCTGCCAACCATTGTACCACACTTTTCCCGAAATGCAAGCCCTTTCGTCATTTTGTTTTTGGAGGTGAAGGATTTGGCCCATTTTCCATGGCGGCGGACACTTGCCCTACTGTGTGTTTTTGGGGCAGCCTGGCTGGGGTTACGCTGGCTTTTCCCGCTGTTTCTTCCTTTTTTCCTGGGGGGTAGTCTGGCCTTGCTGGCGGAGCCTGCGGTGAAGTTTTTCTCCCGGAAAATGCCAAGGAGCTGGGCCTGTGTATTGGCAGTGAGCCTTTTGCTTCTGCTGCTGGCCGGACTTCTGGTGCTGCTGTGCTCGGCCATCGTGCGAAATCTGGGTCTGCTGGCGGGAGCCCTGCCGGACATGGAGCGCGCCGCCGCCGACGCTCTGTCCCTCCTTCGCTCCCGGCTAACCCTACTGGTGGAAAAGCTGCCGGAGAATTTGCAGTCCACAGCCCAACACAGCCTGTCCAGGCTCTTTGAAAGCGGAATGAATTTCACGGACGATGCAGTCCGGGCGCTGCCTGCCGTCATTACGGGCTTCCTGGGGGCCGTCTCCGGCAGTGCCTTGACCGTGGGCACCGGGGTCCTGTCCGCCTATATGATCTCCCTGCGGCGGCCGAAAATTCAGAAATGGTTGGCTCAGCGTTTTTCCCCGGAACGCCGGGAGGCCTTCCTGCTGCGGCTGGCACAAATTCGCAGCGTCGTTGGGGGCTGGCTCCGGGCGCAATCGGTGCTGCTGCTCCTGACGTTCACCATTGTCTCCGCCGGACTGCTGATTTTACGGATTCCCTATGCCCCCCTGTGGGCCGGGGGCGTGGCGCTGGTGGACGCTCTGCCGGTGCTGGGGTCCGGCACGGTACTGCTGCCCTGGGCCTTGATTTCTTTATTACAGGGGCATCTGCCCCGTGCTTTGGGCCTGCTGGCCACCTATGCCTGCGCCGCCCTGGCCCGCTCCACGTTGGAACCCCGGCTGGTTGGCCGCCATCTGGGGCTGGACCCCCTGGTGACGCTGGCCTGCCTGTATCTGGGCTACCGGCTCTGGGGCTTCGCCGGGCTGATTCTCTCCCCCATGCTGGGAAGCATCGCCATGGAACTGGCCCGAAACTGAAAATTTACGATTTTCCTATTGTGCATCCCCCGGCTTTTTGCTATAATTAGGAGAAAAGCTGTTTATTGGATGTGCATGAACTTGAAATACGGGATTTGGAATGTATCGACACCGAGAATAGACAATGTAAACGCCCTGTCCGCCGGTGGCTACGCCCCCCTGGCGGCCATGGTCCTTTCCGCGCGGGGCATCGGTTCTACGGCCCAGGCGGCTGGTTATCTTGGCTCCAACGCTCCTCTGGAGGACCCCTTCGCAATGACGGACATGGACAAGGCCGTGAACCGGGTGGGCCTGGCCCTGGCCAAGGGCGAAACCATTGCCGTATTCGGCGACTATGACGTAGACGGCATCACCGCCACCTGCTTGCTGACGGATTTCCTCCGGCGCATGGGGGGCAAGGTCGTCAGCTATATCCCCGGCCGGTTGGAGGAAGGCTACGGGCTGAACCCCATTGCAATCTCCTACCTCCGCGACCAGGGAGTGTCCCTCATCGTCACCGTGGACTGCGGCATCACCGCCGTGGCCGAGGCGAAGCTGTGCCGTGAGCAGGGCATGGACCTGGTCATCACCGATCACCACGTCTGCAAGGCGGAATTGCCCCAGGCCGTGGCCGTAGTGGACCCCCACCGGCCCGGTGACGGCTACCCTCACCAGAATCTTTCCGGCGTGGGCGTAGCCTTCAAGCTGGCCTCTGCCATCTGGGGCAGTCAGGAAAAGGCATTGGAAGCCTACGCGGACTTCGTATGCCTGGGCACTGTGGCAGACGTGATGCTGCTGCAGGGAGAAAACCGAACCTTCGTGAGCCACGGGCTGGACGCTCTGGCCCACACGAAACGTCCGGGGCTGGCGGCGCTGATGAAAGAGGCGGGCTGCGACCCAGCCGCCCTGTCCGCCACGTCCATCGGCTTCGTACTGGCCCCCCGGATCAACGCCGCAGGCCGCATGGGCAAAATTCAAGTGGCCGTGGACCTGTTCCTCAGCACGGACCCGGTCCAGGCGGAAAAGCTTGCAAAAGAGTTATGTCAAATGAACGCACAGCGGCAGGCCATCGAGCAGGAGATTTACCGGCAGGCCATTTCCATGCTGCCCACGGACCAGACGCCGAAAGCCATTGTGCTGGCGGAAGAAAGCTGGCATCAGGGCGTCGTGGGCATCGTGGCCAGCCGCATTGCAGAGGAATTCTGCTGCCCCACGGTCCTCATTTGTCTGGACGGGGAGCATGGCAAGGCCAGCTCCCGCAGCTACGGGGGCTTCAACCTATTCGCCTCCCTGACGGAGTTGGCCCCGCTGCTGGAAAGCTACGGCGGCCACGAACTGGCGGCAGGCTTCACCATCCCCCGGAAAAACATCCCGAAATTCCGGCAGGAGCTTTGCCGTCTGGCGGAAGACTATTACCTGGACGGCACCCCTCAGACCACCTTGCAGGTGGACTGCGCCGTGGAGCCGGAGCTGCTGACCATTCCGAATATTGACGCCCTGCAGGTCCTGGAACCCTGCGGCAACGGCTGCCCCAAGCCGGTGCTGATGCTCACGGGCCTGACGCTGGAACACATCCAGCGCGTGGGCAACGGACGGCATCTGCGGCTGCGGCTGAGCCGGGGCCGGTTCGTCCTGAACGCTATTTATTTCTCCGTCCAGCAGGAGGGCGACAGCTTCCGGGAGGGCGATCTGGTGGACGTGGCCTTCACCCCTCAGGTCAACGAGTTCCGGGGAAACCGCAGCGTGCAGTTGAACGTAGTGGACATCCGTCCGGCCTGCCCGGTGGAATGCTGCCAGGAGCTGTGCGACTACCGGGCCATGCGCTCCGGCCGTCTCACGGCGGAGGGGGCCGAGCGGCTGCTGCCGGACCGAAAAATTCAGGGAGCCGTGTGGCGCTACATCGCCGCCGATCCGATGCTGAAAGACACCCCCTGCTGCCTGTGCCGGAAGATCGTCCGGAAATACGGCATTCCGATGAGCCTTGGGCAGATGCTGACGTGTCTCGATATGTTCGCAGACGTGGGCCTTCTGGCCCTGGAGCGGCAAAACAAATACATCCTGGTCCGACCTCTGCCGGTGACGCAGAAAGCGGACCTTACCAAAAGTGAAACCATGCAGCTTCTGCTGCGTGTGAAAGAGAAGTGAATTTTCCCCTATGGAGACCTTTGCAGAACATTATCAATCCATGATGGACACCATTCAGCGCTGTATGCCCGGTGCCGACTTGGAGATCATCGACCGGGCCGTGGAATTCGCCCGGGAAAAACATAAAAATCAGGTCCGCCGGGACGGCTCCCCGTACATCATCCATCCTCTGGCCGTGGCGGAGATCGTGGCGGAAATGGGGCTGGACACCGATGCCATTCTGGGAGCCCTGCTTCACGACTGCATCGAGGATACCGACACCTCCCACGACGACATTGCCCGGCTTTTCGGCACGACCACTGCCGAGCTGGTGGAGGGCGTTACCAAACTGACCCGCGCCAACTTTTCCAGCACCGAGCAGGAGCAGATGGAGAACCTGCGGAAGATGTTCATGGCCATGAGCAAGGACATCCGGGTGGTGCTTATTAAAATCGCCGACCGGCTCCACAATATGCGGACCATGCAGTATCAGTCCCCGGCCAAACAAATCCTCAAGTGCCGGGAGACCATGGATATTTACGCTCCCCTGGCTCACCGGCTTGGTATGCAGAAGATCAAGTGGGAATTGGAGGATATTTCCCTCAAGTACCTGGAGCCCCAGGCTTACGAGGAAATTATGAGCTACCTGAACTCCCGCCGGGAGCAGGACGAAGCCTTCATGCGCTCCATTCAGGAGAAAATTTCCGGGCGGCTCAACGCCGTGGGCATCAAAAATACGACTTACGGCCGTATCAAGCACGTCTATTCCATTTACCGGAAAATGCAGGCCCAGGGCAAGTCTCTGGATGAACTTTACGACCTGTACGCTTTCCGGGTCATCGTGGATTCCATGCCGGACTGCTATAATGTGCTGGGCCACATCCACGACCTGTTCAGCCTGGTGCCGGGTCGGTTCAAGGATTACATCTCCACCCCCAAGCCCAATATGTACCAGAGCCTGCACACCACCGTCATCGGCTCCCAGGGCATCCCCTTTGAAGTGCAGATTCGGACCTGGGAAATGCACGAGACCGCCGAATACGGCATTGCCGCCCACTGGAAATACAAGCAGCACTCCGGGGCGGGCAGCGAGAAAGATTTTGAGTGGGTCCGCCGTCTGCTGGAAAGCCAGCAGGACACCGATGCGGAGGATTACGTTCATTCCCTGAAAATCGACATGTTCGACGACGAGGTGTTCGTCTTTACCCCCAAGGGCCGCATTGTCTCCCTGCCCGCCGGGTCCACCCCCATCGACTTTGCCTACGCCATCCATTCCGGGGTGGGCAACGCCATGGTGGGGGCCAAGGTCAACAATCGCATCGCCAATATCGATACCCCCCTGCAAAATGGCGACATTGTGGAGGTGCTGACCTCAAAGTCCGCCAAGGGTCCCAGCCGGGACTGGCTGCTGCTGTGCAAGAGCAATCAGGCCCGGACGAAAATCAAGCAGTGGTTCAAGAAGGAGAAGCGGGAGGAAAATATCCTCCACGGCAAGGCCAGCTTTGAATCCGAAATGAAGCGGCTGCAGCTGCCCCTCTCCGCCCTGAACGATGCCGACCTGTCGGCGCAGCTTCTGAAGAAGCTGTCCTTTGACAGCTGGGACGATATGTATGCCGCCATCGGCTACGGCGGTCTCACCGCCACCAAGGCCGTTGGCCGCATCCGCGACGACGTGACCAAGGCCCTGAAGGCCCAGGCTGCGGACAAGTCCCCTCAGAGTCCCCTGAAGCTGAATCCGGATTCCGCTGCCGTGAAGCAGAACCGCCACGCCGTCAACGGCGTCATCGTGGAGGACATCGATTCCTGCATGATCAAATTTTCCAAGTGCTGCACCCCCGTGCCGGGAGACGCCATCGTGGGCTTCATCACCAAGGGCTTCGGCGTATCCATTCACCGAGCCGACTGCCCCAACGCTGCCCAGCGGGATGACCCCCGGCAATCCGCCCGCTGGGTCCGGGTCCGCTGGGCCAATGCCGAGGAGCAGCCCTTCGAGACCACACTGGAGCTGGACTGCATTACCCGGGACGGCCTGCTGCTGGACTTCGCCACCGCTATGACCACCGCCCGTGTCCGGGTAAAAGAACTCAACGGCAAGGACCTGCCCGGCGGCCGGAGCGTCTTTACCGTCCGCTTCGAGGTCAAGAACGTGTCGGAGCTGAACGCCATCCGCAACCGCCTGCTGAGCATCCCCGATGTGGTGGGTGCCCGGCGTGGTTCCAATTAAATTTCCCAGAAAATTTTACAAAAATAGTATCAGGAGGACAAGAATATGCTGAAACTTTATACCCGAAAGCTGAAAAAGGCCTGGGAGGACACCGCTACCCCCATCACCGTGAACAAGCGGGAAATGATCCTGGAGTTCGCCCTGTGCGCCCTGACCGGTGTCGTCGTCGGGATGCTGGTGAGCCCCCGGAAAAACCAGACCTTCGGCTCTTATAACACCGGCGCCGTGAACAACAACACCCAACCTCTGGCCGCCGCCGACAGCGACGAGGAAGCCTGATGCGGGCGGTCCTGACCCGTGTCCGCTCCGCCAGCGTGACCATCGCCGGGGAAACCGTCGGCTCCATTGGCCGGGGCTATCTCATCCTGCTGGGGGTGGGTCCCGGAGATACCCCTGAAATTTGCCGGTATCTGGCGGAAAAGGCTCTTTCCCTCCGGCTTTTTGAGGACGAAAACAGCAAAATGAACCTGGGGCTGGACCAGGTGGAGGGCCACGTGCTGGTGGTAAGCCAGTTCACCCTGTACGGCAACTGCCGCAAGGGACGCCGCCCCAGCTTCACCGGTGCCGCCGACCCGGAGCTTGGCAATCTGCTCTATGAGCAATTCCTTTCCGACTGTGCCGATCTGGGTTATCCGCCCCAGCACGGCCGCTTCGGAGCGGATATGCTGGTGGCCTCGGAAAACGACGGCCCCGTGACCATTCTTTTGGATACGGAGGAACTTCTGGGCAGTCCCAGGAGAGAACACCATGATTGAAATAGAAAAACTGCGGGTGGGGGATTACTCCGTCAACTGCTACATTGTCCATGAAAGCGCTCGGAAAGACTGCGTGTTGGTGGACCCGGGCTACGAACCGGAACACATTTTGCATCATCTGGCCGAAGAAAATTTAACGCCCGGGGCAATTTTGCTGACCCACGCCCATTTTGACCACATCGGCGGGGTCTGCCCCATTGTGGCGGCCACCGGTGTGCCGGTTTATCTTGGCCCCGAAGCAACAGACCTGCCGGATTGGCTCATGCGGGGCTACGCACTGCCCGGTGAGGACGAAGAAAACCGGGCAAATCGGAAGCTTTTGCCGGAGGAACTGCACATTCTCAGAGAAGGGGACAAAATCTCTCTCGCCGGAATCGAATTTTCCGTATTGGAAACGCCCGGCCACGCCGTTGGGAGCCTGTGCTACCTGTGTGGGGACAATATGCTCTCCGGGGATACGCTGTTCTGCGGGACATACGGTCGCACGGACCTGCCCGGCGGCAGCCCGGCGGATATGGTCCGGTCTTTGGCAAAATTAAAGGCCCTGCCAGGGGATTACAATGTCTATCCCGGCCACGGGGAGATCACCACCCTGGCCCGGGAGCGGGACACCAATCCCGGCATGGCATAAAAGGAGCGAACCATGGAACTGATCCTGTGCGGCCACGAGGACCGCTATGCCGTGGAGCAGCTGTGTCTGTCCCTGTTCCCCCAGGGGACGGAGGGCAAGGCCGTCAGCGCCCTTCACCGGGGCAAGACCTGGCTCACCGCCGTGACCACCATCACCATCGGCGAAAAATGCGAGAAAAATATCCGGCGCCTGCGGGCAAGCACCGAAACGGTCCCCCTGCGGCGGCAGCTTTTGCAGCAGAGCTTCTATCTGGCGGCTCTGCCCCATTTGCAGAAAGTCCCCGTCTGGGGGGCATTGGCCGGGGTCCGGCCCACCAAGCTGACCACCCGAATGCTCTTGCAGGGGCTTTCCCTGGAGGAAGCCGCCAAAAAGATGGAAAAGGACTACTTCGTCACCCCGGAGCGGGCAAGATTGGCGGTAGACTGTTCTCTCTCCACCAAGGCTTTTACGGAAAAACTGACCCCAAATGATATTTCTCTCTATGTGGGCATTCCCTTTTGCCCCACCCGCTGCGCCTATTGCAGCTTCGTGAGCCGCACCACCGGCCGCAGCGGTGGTCTGCTTGAGCCTTATCTGGACGCCCTGGAGCAGGAGATCGTCCTGACAGGAAAATTGCTGGCAAATTCTCCCTTCCGCCTTCGTACCCTGTACATAGGCGGCGGCACCCCCACCACCCTGTCGGCTGCGCAGCTGACCCGGCTCATAACGGCGCTGAAAACGCACCTGGACCTGTCGGAATGTCTGGAATTCACCGTGGAGGGCGGTCGCCCAGACACGCTGGACCCGGAAAAGCTGCAGGCGCTACGCTCCTTGGGCGTAAACCGCATGAGCATCAACCCCCAGTCCCTGCAGGAACCGGTGCTGAAGGCCTGCGGCCGCCCCCATACGGCGGCGGACATTTTCCGGGTCTATGACGAAGCCGTTCAGGCGGGCTTTGCGGACATCAACATGGACCTGATTGCAGGGCTTCCGCAGGATGATTTTGAGGGCTTCCGCCGTTCCCTGGACGGAGTAGCCGCCCTGCACCCCGCCAATATCACCGTCCACACCCTGGCCCTGAAAAAGGATGCGGACCTTTTCGACCATCGTCAGGGGCTTTCCTCCCCGGAGGAGGTGGCCCGGATGGTGGACTATGCCGAAGAGACGTTGCGCTCTCTGGGCTATCGGCCCTATTACCTGTACCGGCAGAAATATATGTCCGGCAGCTTTGAAAATGTGGGCTGGAGCCGGGACGGGAAGGACTGCCTGTACAATATCGCCATGATGGAAGAACTGCACACCATCGTTTCTCTGGGCGGCGGAGGCATTACGAAACGGAACCTGCCGAACGGAAAGCTGGTCCGCTTCCCTAACCCCAAATTCCCGGAGCAATACATTTCCCAGCTGGAGGAGGTCCTCGCCCACAAAGAGGAGCTGTTCCGGCAGATGAAAGGATGATTATTTTTTGGATACGCTGATTTCCGGTGCCACCGTCGTCACCATGAATGAAGGCATGGAGGTACTGCTGGGGGGCTTTGTGGGCATTACCGACGGGAAGATCGTCTTTCTGAGCAAGGAAGCCCCCAAGGAAAAGCCCGCCGCCATCGTAGACGGCAGCGGCATGGTGCTGCTGCCGGGCCTCATCAACTGCCATACCCACCTGGCCCAGACGGCCCTGCGAAATTTCTTTGACGACCTTTCCCCCAAGGATTCCCTGGAGGCTCTGCTGCGCTTCGAGGCCAAGATGGACTCCAAGGCCGCCGAGGCCGCCGTGACCATAGGGGTGGCCGAGTGCCTGCGCATGGGTATCACCTCCGTCAGCGACCTATATTATTATCCGGAGGCCACGGCGAATGTTCTGGACAAAGCAGGCATGAAAAGCAATCTGGCTCTGTCCGCCTATCGCTTTGAGGACCAGAACGAGGATTTTGACTTTGAATCCGACCCCCAGTGCCAGGAATTGCAGCGGCTCGTGGAAAAGTGGCATGGTCACGACCAAGGCCGCATCCGCATGGACGCCGGCATTTACGCCGAGTACACCAGCAACTACCGGCTCTGGGAGGGCATGGCAGATTTCGCCCGGGAAAAGGGTCTGGGCTTTCAGCTGCACCTTTCTCAGACGGAATCCGAGCGGGAGGGCTGTCTGGACCGGACGGGTCTGGCCCCCGCGGAACTGCTGAACTGCCACGGGGTATTCAACAACAAGACCTGCGCCGTGGGCTGCGGGTATCTCACCGACCAGGAGATCGCTCTGCTGGGCAAAAAGCACGTTTCTGCCGTACTGACCCCGGAGGCCGACGCCTTGAAGGGCCGCAGGACCGCCGATGTGGTCACGCTGCTGAAAGCGGGCATGAACGTGGCCCTGGGCAGCGGCGGCGTGGAGCAGGTGGGCAGCGTGGACCTCTTCGAGGAAATGCGCTTCGCCGCAGCCGCCTCCCGGAAAGGCAACGCCGACGCAACGCCCCTGCCCGCCTCGGCGCTTTTAATGCTTGCAACCACCTGTGCCGCCCGTGCTCAGGGCCGGGAAGCCGAATGCGGCATGATCAAGCCGGGGATGGACGCTGACCTGATTCTGGTGGACTTCACTGCGCCCCACCTGATGCCCTGCCACAATGTCCTCAACGGCCTTGTGTACTCGGCCCGGGGCAGCGACGTGGCCATGACCATGGTCCGTGGCAGAATTCTCTACGAAAACGGCAAATTCCCCACCCTGGATCTGCCCGGAGCCGTGGAGGCCCTGACCAGCTACGCCATCCCCAAGTTATTTTCCCCCGCGGAGGATTGAGTGAAAGGAGTTTCTCCATGTCTTCCAAAAAGCAGACCTTTCTTCATGGTGCAGCGTTGCTGACGTTGGCCACCGCTGTCGTGAAGGTCATCGGCGCTCTTTACAAGATACCGCTGAATGCCATCATCGGCGAAAAGGGCTTCGGCTACTTCAACACCGCCTACTATATCTACTCCGTCCTGCTGCTCATCTCCACTGCCGGTCTGCCCGTGGCCGCCAGCCGGATGATCAGCCAAGCCAGCGCCCTGGGCCACACCAATCAGGTCCGACGGGTGTATCAATCCGCAAAAACTCTTTACCTGTCCCTGGGCGGCATCAGCAGTATTCTGATGTTCGTATTCAGCCGTCAGCTGGCCAATTTCCAGCAGCAGCCCGACGCCTGGGCCGCCATTGCCGCCCTGGCTCCCTGCGCTTTCCTGGCCTGCCTGCTGAGCACCTACCGGGGCTTCTTCCAGGGGCAGGGGAACATGATTCCCACCTCCGTCAGTGAGGTCATCGAGGCCTCCGGAAAACTGGTGGTGGGCATTCCCATGGCACTGGTGATCCTCAAGCTTACCAACAGTGTGGCCCTGGCGGCTGCGGGTGCCATTTTGGGTGTGCTCAGCGGCTCTCTTGTGGCGTCCCTGTATATGGGCGTTCTACACCGGAAGGAATATGCCGCCCTGGAGCCCAGCGAGGAAGTGCCGGACCGGTTTGGGAAGGTCATCCGGGACCTGCTGGCCATCGCCGTGCCCATTACCATCGGCTCTGCGGGTCTCCAGGCCATGTATCTGCTGGAGACGCATCTTTATATGGGCCAACTGCTCACTTACAGCACCCAGGCCCAGGCGGACACCGTGAAGGGCGTGTATGACATGGCCCTGACCATCTACAATATGCCCGGCGCTCTGACGGCTCCCATCATCATCAGCGTCATTCCCGCCATCACCGCCCACCTGACCCAGCAGAATCGTGCTCAGGTCCGGTCCACCGAGGAATCCGCCGCACGGGTCACGTCACTGATTGCCCTGCCCTGCGCCGTAGG
>JALEII010000063.1 GCA_022770345.1 Clostridiales bacterium
CCGGCATACCAGGTCATTTCCCCGGGCAGGTTCTTGCATTCTTCGGCCAATTCACGAAGCCGTTCTTCCCGGCGGGCCACCGCCACGACCTTGGCCCCTTCCCGGCAAAACAGTTCCGCCGTGGCCCGGCCAATCCCGGCGGAAGCACCCGTCACGATGCAAACTTTTCCTTCCAGTCTACCCATAGAAACCTCCTTAACAGAAAACCTTCTTCACGACTACGGCAGGGGAATCGTTGCAGCCCACCGTCAGCTCCGCCCCGTCCGGCACATCCGCCCGGACCGTTGCAAAGCCGATGTTCTTCTCCACGGTATAGCCATAGATGGTCTGGGCGCAGCGGCCCACCTCCACGCCGTACCAATAGACCCGCTCCCAGATGGAAATATCCTCAGTGGACTCTCTGGAGAATTCCAGACCCACCATCCGGTACTTTGGATGCTCCTTCCGGGCCAGGGCCGCCTCTTTACCGATAAAATCCTTGTCCGCCGCCACTGCCCAGCCCAGGCCGCACTCATAGGGACTCAGGTGCTTGAAGTCCTGCTTCAAAGCGAAGCCCTTCTCCATAGGAATGGAACGCACGTAGACCTCCAGTGTCTGCAATTCCCGGCCGCCGACGGCTTCCACGGCTTTCAGGGCCGCATCGTGAATTTCCTCGCTCTTGTCGAAAGCGGAGTAAATTTCGTAGCCGTTTTCCCCGGTGAAGCCGGAACGATGGATATACACGGGAATGTCGCCCAACTTCCGCTGGCAGATGCCGAAGCGCTTCAGTTCGTCTACCGGCTCGTCCAGCATGGCGTTCATGGCCTTCACGCTCTCCGGGCCCTGAACGGCGTACATATCCCAGTCGTAGGTGATGATCTTCGCATGGATGTCCGCATTGCCCTTGTGCCGGTCTATCCAGGGCAGCAGCCGGGGTCCATACAGGTCCGAGACCCAGTAAAGACCGTCGGCCATGTGCATGACGATCACATCGTCGATGATCTCGCCGTTTTCATCCAGGGAAGCGGTGTATTTGGACTTCCCCACCGGGACCTTGGAAAGGTCGCTGATGTAGATCTTTTGCAGCACTTCCAGCGCATCCCGGCCCGTGACCTCTACCAGGTCATGGGTCCAGCGGTAAAATCCGATGCCCTTGCGGATGGCTTCCGCATCGGCCCGTGCGACTTTATCTTCCTTGAACAGCATCTCGCCCTACCTCCTTACAGCATCCGCAGGTCTTCCTTGCGGATGACCTTGATGTACATATCTTCCTCGTCCCGGTCCTCAATGACGCAGGACCACTCCGGGCTCACCAGCGTCTTGGCAGCGCCGTTCCACTGGGCCTCGTAGGCATCCACCAGCTCGTCCAGCGGGGCCATTTCATAACGGGCGGTGAAATCCTCGCTCTTGACCTTGATCCAGGTCTCATCCTTGGTCCAGCGGACCATTTCGTAAGGCACCTGCTGCACGTCCAGCATATAGCGGATGTAGCCGCCCAGGAGCCTGCCGTCGTTTTCGTCCATTTCATGGGGTACACCCAGGAAGCTCCGCAGCCCCTCCTTTGCGAAGGGGTCGATGAACTGATTCTTGCCCGCCGTGGCAAAGACGATGCGGAACACCCGCAGGAATTCGTCCTCATCGGGGGCCATGTCCTGAATGGCCATCATGGGGAACTGAATGGACCAGACCCAGCCCATCTGGGCCACCCAATGATAGGCCTTTTCCAGAGACGTTTCTTCACCGAAATTCTGGGTGTACTGGCCGTTGCGCAGGCACTGGCCTTCCTTGACCATCCGCTCTCTGGGGGTGTCGTGGATGGGCTCCACGGGCTGCTGCATGTGGTCCAGCCAGCCCTGCTTCGGCAAATGATACACATCCCGCCGCTCGGCCACCACGCGGCAGTGCTTGTTGCCGCAGCCCCGGGCCTGGCACATATTCAGGGCCATTTCGTTCTCCGTGCCGTGGGCCGAAGCCAGGTCAAAGTTGGCGGTGAACATACTGGTGGTCATATTGCAAAGCTCGCTGCCCACGATGTCCCAGGGGCAGGTGTCCAGCTCTTTCTCCACCCGGTTCCGGGTAAACTGGACCACCCGGCCCGCCATGTTCTCCCATTCGTCGCCGGAATCGCCGGTGATGCCGCCCAGCCAGCTGGACTTCTCGCACAGCTCCGGGATGTTAAAGGCCTCATAGAGGGATGTGTTTACATAATCTTTCTGTTCCTCCGGGGTCCCGGCCACGGCCATATTCATCATATTGGCAATGTCGCAGATGGCCTCGGTGCGCTTTTCCCAGCTGGGTTCAAAAATTCGCATGACCTGGAAAAGGTTGGCGGTCATGGCAGCAATCTGACGGTTCAGCTGCCGGTAGGCCTCCTCCTCGGTGATGAGCTTGCCCCAGGCGGTTGCAAAGCATTTTCGGGAATCCAATTTTTCTTTCAGCATGATATGCCTCCTATTCTCGTGTGCTGTAGTGCCTTCATTATAAACGAGATGGGCTGTTGGGGAAATTCTACAAAAGGCCGGTTTTTTCCTACTCCCGCCCCTGCAATTTGTATTCCGACAACCCATACAAATTATAGGGTCTGATTTTGGGCATAATGCCGATAGCAAAGGATTTCCCCTACAAAATGTACTGTTCCCGCCTTGACAGGCTGCGGGGAGGAACTTATAATAAATGTCAGAAAACGTTGGGAGGAGCGCACCCATGAAGCTGTGCAGCGACATTCTCTATTGGCGGCTGAAAGAAGAACTGAATACCGTTTCCCGGAAGGGCTGTCCGGGCAGCGATTTAATTCTGAGCCGTCCGGAATTTTACCTGGACCGGACCCAATCCTTCGAGAAAAACCGGGTCTACGTCTGCTCGGCGGATCACCTGCCTCAGGACCCCCGGATCGGCGAGAATGTATGCCTCATTTGCCTGGGCCAGTGCTGGAATCTCAACGCCTATTATAGCCGGTGCAGCGTCATTCTGGTGGAGGGCAGCTGGGACATTTTCCGGGTGTTCAACCTGGTCCAGGAAATCTTCAACCGCTACGACAGCTGGGAGGAGCAACTCTGGTCCATCCTCCGCCACGGAGCAGGACTTTCCCAAATGCTGGATGTCAGCCGGGGCATTTTTGAAAATCCCCTGCTGCTCACGGGAACGGATTTCCGCTATCTGGGGGTCACGGAGGAAGATTACCTGAAAAATCAGCTGGGCCTCCAGCTGGATACCCAGACCTTTGACGTGGAAAAAATGGCCACGTTCCTGTCTCTGCACGAAATGTCCATCCACGTCCGGGAGCCGCTGCTGCTGGAACTGCAGGGGCGGCGGTCCCTGTCCGTAAACATTTTCGACCAGGAGGAATATCTGGGCTGCCTCACGGTGCTGGAAGGCCAACGGGCTTTCCGGGATTCCGACAAGGCCCTGGCGGTCTTTTTCTGCAAGCTGCTGCGGCAGGCCATTTTGCAGAATCCCGTACTTTCCAGCACCCGGGCCGCCGTACGCCGGGCCTTGCGGAGCGTCATTTCCGGGCAAAGTGTGGACTTTGAGCATCGCCGGGCCTTGCGCCTGGAGAGTGAGAAAAACACCTGGGTCTGCGTGAAGCTCCTGCCCCGGTCCGGCAGCACCCACCTGCCGGGAGCCTATCTTTCCGCCGCTCTGGAGGAGCGGTACCCGGGAGCCATTGCTTTTGAATTTGAGGATGCCGTAGCCGCTTTTCTCCCTGCGGACCAGGCAAAAAAAGGCGCCGAACCCCCGCCCACGCCGGAGAAGCTGGGGCTGGTCTGCGGCATTTCTTCGGTATTTTCCAATCTGTACGACGCCAATCACGCCTGGTTTCAGGCCTCCGCCGCCCTGCAAAAGGGACTTTCCAAAGGGGACAGTGGGCCGGTATACCATTTTCAGGACTACCTGCTCCCCCAGATGCTCAGCGCCGCCCTTGCGGGCCGCCCCTCCTGGGTCTATTACACGGATGGCCTGAAGCGGCTGAAGGAACACGACGGCAATTCTCAGGTGTCCTACCTGCACACCCTGCGGACATACCTGGACTGCAATCTGTCCGTGACCCGGACCGCCTCGGCGCTGTTCCTGCACCGCTCCACCCTTCTGGATCGGCTCTCCCATATTACCGCCATGCTGGGCAGCGACCTCAAAGACCCGGACGAGTGCCTGACCCTGGGCCTGGTCCTCCGGGCTGAGGTAGAACAGCAGCGCACAGAACAAAGCGTTCTGAAATAAACATACGCCCCCGGCGGGCCGGAATCATCCGGTCCGCCGGGGGCATCGTTTCAAGTGTCCGTTCTCGCCTGTCTGCGGAGGCATCAAATGCGGGTCAGGTGTGTTACCTGGGCTTTGCCGGCAAAAACATGGTTGGAACAGGTCTCCACCTGGGCCTGATCGCCGGAGAAGGTAAAGGTGATGGAAGTCTCATTGCAGGTCTCTACCATGCGGAGACGAAGCTGAAATACATTGTCCGCTTCCCAGCAGCCGCTGCACAACGCTATGGACGGCATTCCCGGAAGCTCGTTGCGCAGACGGGTCCCATCCATGGCAGCCGTCAGGCTCTGGGGCTTCCCGTCAACCAGACAGGTAAGGGTGCAGGCATTCTCCGCAAAGGTAAGGGAAAGGGCCTTTGCACCGCCGGGCCGGTCTTCTCCGGACATAAAGCGGACCATTCCGGCATCCGCCAAAGCAAAGTAGCCGTCGGTAACGGCGTATGTACTTCCGTTGATCTTCTCTTGCAGCGGCGATTCCGGGCTGCGCCGAGGGGCAGGCAATGCCAGCATTTGCATCCGGCGGGCAAGGTGGGCAGAAGCCTCCGGGTCTTCCGGCAGGATCTCCGTTTCCGGCCCGGGCAAAGCATCCATCCACTTCCAGATGGTATCCAACGCCTTCTGGGGCATGGCACCGCCAGTGGAGCCGGAGGCATTTTCCGTAATGGCCAGCAGCATGTCCCGCTCCGGGAACACAATGGTGAACTGTCCCATTGCGCCGTCCGCCCGGTAAACGCCCTTGGGGCGGCACATCCAGATCTGGAAGCCGTAGCCCACAAAATTGTCCTCCGCCGGGGGGTTGACCGCCCGTTCTGTGGCAGAATCATTCTGCTTGGAGGTCGCCAACTTTACATAATCCTCAGCCAGAATCCGCTCGCCCTCCCAGACGCCGCCGTCTGCGTAGAGTTTCATCAATCGCAGGTTGTCCTCCGTGGTAGCGAACAGGCCCCCGCCGCCGACCTCCATACCGTCTGGCATCGTGATCCAGCGCAGATTCTCTGCATCAATACCGATTTTGTCAAACAGCCGGGGCTTCAGGTAATCGTGCAGACCCAGGCCGGTGAGCTTCCGGACGATGGCACCCAGAAATGTAGAGCCGGTGGAGTTATACATGAAGGTCGTACCCGGAACATGGTTGACCGGGGTAGCCAGGAATTCCCGTATCCAGTCCTTACTGGGCCGGGGCATGGTATCCATGCCGCAGCCCATGCACAGTACGTCCCGGACCGTGAGCTTTTTCAGATTTTCGGAAGGATTTTCCGGAATTTCATCAGGAAAAATATCCACGATTCGGTCCGTCAGCTTCAAAAGTCCTTCCGTGTAGGCGATGCCTACGGCGGTAGCGGCATAGGTCTTGGTGTGAGATTGCAGGCCATGGCGGATACCGGTGGCATAAGGGGCCCACCAGCCCTCAGCGCAGACCTTGCCATGGCGCATGATCATCAGGCCGTGAGGTTCGGTCCAGCCTTCCTCCAATCTATCCAGCAGCCATTCAATGGATGCTGAAGGAATGCCGACAGCTTCCGGTGTGGTGCGGGGAAATTCTTTACGCATAGGGGATACCTCCTAAATCAAATATCAGAAAATCAGAGTCCGGCTTCCTGAAGCCGGCGAATCTTTGCGGTCAGGTCCTCTGCCATCAGCTTGTGCCGGTAGATGCTGGGATGCAGGCAGCCTCCCACATCCGCTCCAACGTTCATCATCTTGTTGAACTTCAGGATGTCCACACGGTGATCGTTGGTCTGGGTGCGATATTGATCCACAATGTCCCGGATCTCGTCGAAAAGATAGTAATCCATGCAGCCAAGTGCGCAGAGAATGACTGGGTCGGGTCCGTTGAGGGAACGAATTTCTTCCAGGAAGGTCCGGTAATTTTTCCGAAAATCCGCAAGAGCCTGCGCCTTGTCCGTCCGGAAATAAATCTGGTTGGCATCGTTTGTGCCAAGATTCAACACAATATAGCGGGCGGGCTTCTCGGCAAAATTGTAAGGGTCTGCCAAGGGGACAGGCTGCGACCGCCGGATGGCCAGCTTTTCCTGAATGATTCGGTCCGCATAGGGATACAGATCCCGCATACAGTAGAAGCCGGGCATGGGCACGGGATTTTCGATACTGATTCCGCTGACGCTGATGAACCGGGGCTCCAGGCCCAGGGTCCGGGCAGTAATGGCCCCGTAGGTCATCCAGCCGTCCTCCTCGGCGGCCTCGAATTCGTGGGCGGGGTCCGTTGCAGCATTTCCAAAGCCGCAGGTAATGGAATCTCCGATAAACTCGATCACGTCCCGCTTCTCCGGCGCAAAGGGGAGCATTTCTCCGTCGGTCACAATCCCCGCAAGCCCCAGAGCCGTGCGGAAATTCTCCGTCAGCTTGATGATACGGACTTCATGGGTCTGCACCGTCTCGGAGAAAAAGACGGGAACGGTCTCCCCGTCCCGGACCGCCTGTTTCCGGCAGGGGGTCTGGTCATCGTCCAGAAATACCGCCACATAGGGCCAGTCCTCCCGGGGGGGTGCGCCGGCGGGGGGCGTAACATTCGGCGGCACAAACGTATCGGGAATTGCCCGGAACTTCACGGCCAGAAAGCTGCCGGTAAACCGAAAGCGAAAGCCGCCGCAGGTATAGTTGGCGTACAATGTCTGTTCTTCCCGGTCATACCAGGTGCGGCCATAGGTCTGAATTTTGTCGGATAGGCTTGTATAAGAAAGTGTGTTCATGGGCTTCACTCCATTCCCAGCATCCAGCGGATCGCAGGCTCCAGATTGGCTTCCCAGAATTTCCAGTTGTGGACACCGGGCGCAGTGCGGTAAACGTGGGGAACGTGGCATTCCTCCAGGAAGCGGTGGAAGGCGCAGTTTGGCTCATAGAGGAAATCCTCCGTACCGCAGGCCATGAAAATGTCGGGAATGGGCTTCCCCGCCTCCTGAAGCTGCCGCAGCAGTACCTCCGGATTGCAGGAACGCTCCGGTGCCGTCTTCAGGTCACCGAACACATGATTATAATAGGCATAGTTGGCCATAGGATTCCCCTGCTTCGGGTCCATATTGGGCAATTCATGGATAATGAGTGCACTGGACAGGGCCATGATCTTGCTGAACCGGTCAGCAAACTGAAGGCCTGTGTGCAATGCACCGAAGCCGCCCATGGACAATCCACCGATCCAGGTATTCTCTCTGGAAATATCCAGTCCAAAGGTTTTTTCTGCGAACTCGGGCAGCTCCTGTCCCACAAAGTCTGCATAGCGTTCGCCGGTAGCTTCCCGGTTCAGGTAAAAGCTGTTTCCCGCAGCAGGCATCAGCACCGCCAGGTTGTAAGTCAAGGCCAATTCCCGGATGGAGGAACCGGTGATCCAGTCCGACTCGCAGCCGCTGTATCCATGAAGCAGAATCAGGGTTTTCGGCGGACGCTGAAGGTTGGGATTTTCCGGAAAAGGCGGAGCATCGTTGGGCAGGACCGCATAAAAATGGCTCTGGCCGGCCAGTGTTTTGGAATAAAACTCGGTGTGGATGAGAGACATGGCATAGCACTCCTTTTTTCTTTCAGTATAGCAGACTTGACCGTACAGGGCTTTCGTTTGTGTTGCAACGGCTTTTGGATTTGTAACCAGTGAGCCGTTTTTTTGAAAGGATCGGATACCTTCCCAAATGCGTTCCGCAGCGTTATAAGGTAAGATATATGTGAAGGAGGCCTTGCCATGAAGAATAGAGAAATTGTTGAAAAAATTCTCAGCTACCACCCACATATTCCGAATTATCACGGCTGCGATAGCTGGAAAGCCGGAGACCCGGAGGCAGAATGCACAGGCATTGTAACGGCTCTGGTACCTACGGTGAACGTGATCCGGAAAGCCCGTGCGCTGGGAGCAAATCTGCTGATCGTCCATGAGCCTACATTTTACACCTCCCAGGACGGCCCAGGCTGGTTTGAAGATTTTCCCAACCGGGTCTATGCGGAGAAGCGGCAGCTTCTGGAGGAGTCCGGGATCGCTATATGGCGGGACCACGACCATATGCACTTTCATCAGCCGGACAGCATCTTCACCGGCGTTCTGAAGGGATTGGGCTGGGAGGACCGGGCCCATGTGGATCACAGCACCGGCTGCTATGCCCACTACCTGGTGAACCTCCCGGAAATGACGTTGGAGGCGCTGTGTCATCACCTGATGCACGCCATCGGCATGAACGGCTTACGCTATATCGGAAAGCCCGATATGCCTGTCCGGACCGTGGCACTGGTAGGCCATCTCTTTCCGGAGGATCACGGTCTGAAGCACCGGGACGGCTCTCCGGCAGAATACAGCGTACAGGTCATCAAAGTCCTGGAGGAGCAGGCGGATGTCATCATTCCCGGAGAAGTCATTGACTGGACGGTTCTATCCTATGTTCGGGATGCCGTGCAGCAGGGCCGGAACAAAGCCGTAATCAACCTCGGGCACCTGAACTGGGAAGAGCTGGGAATGCAATACGCCGCCGAATGGATTGGCCATCTGGTAGGCAGGCAAGTAAATGTAACGTATGTTCCTTCGGAGGATATGTACCAATTTCTGCTGCCATAGATCCCCCGACCCGTTAAAGCGCATCTGCCGCTTCCAAAGGGAAGCGGCAGATGCGCTTTTTTCACTGCAACGTTTTCATCAGAACGTCAGCCATCCGTTCTCCGCCCAACCAGTTTGGGTGTACCCCATCCCCCAGATGGAAGCCCTCCTGCATCCGGTGTACGTCATCGGGGTCCCGAAGGGCCGCATCCATATCCGCAATGCCGTCAGCGATATGGGAATTCCGGATAAGCCGATTGTAGTCCTGCCGCAGAGCCTCCGCCTGCTCCCGCCAGGGATCGCCAAAGGAACCGAAGGGAGCAATGGTGCCAAGGTAGACCCGGCTGCCCCGCCGCTTGGCCCGGTCGGTCACATCGCGCAACGCATCAAAAATATCCTCTGCCGTGGGGACAGTCGGCTCCCGAAAGCAAAGACTATGAGAGCAGTCGTTGACCCCTTCCATGAGAAAGACAATGTCCGGCGTGGCTCCGTCATACACGTCTGCATCGAACCGGTCCTTTCCGGCAATGCCAAACTGGTGGCCCTCACCCGGAAAGCCCGGCATGACAGGATGAGACTTCTGCAGTCGGTTTCCGGAAATTCCTGCATTCATTATGGCATATTTTCCGGGAGAACAGGCACACAGCCGTTCCAGCAGAGGGTCCATGAAGAAGGACATATGCGTGATGGAATCCCCAAAGAGGGCAATCAGCTGAACATCGTCATCGGCCAGAACGGAAATATCGCAGACCCCAGCGGCAAAATGCAGCGGATACGGGTCGTGAGCCAGTCCCGGTACCAGCTGCTCCTTGACTGTGAAACCCAACGCATCCGTTTCGGCATAGTCTCCCGTCTGATGGAAGCTCTGCCAGCCAATGCCGGTATAGCTGGTACAAGCGCTGCGCAGGACGGTTTTCTCGCCGAAATAGAGATAGAGAAGAATGTCGTCCTCAGGAGTCACGGTCAGGCTGACCGGATCCGAATCGGGCCGGGAATTGGCCTCCAGGCAAATCCGGCTGCTGCCCCGGTAGGTAATGGGAACGCGGGGTGTGACCCGGCCGTTCACCCGGTTATGGACGGCCACAGCGGCATGGCTGATAACCATAGGGCGGTCTGAATAGAGGTTATTGAAGCGCACCCGCAGCTGCGTGCCGCCGATATTATTCCGGAACACACTTTTCTGGGTAATATTTTCCAGGACGCCCAGTTCCTGATGAAAATCAATGGGAACGTAGCGCCATGCAGGAATCCATTTTGCCATTGCATTTTCCTCCTTCGCTTACAGCCCCTGCTGCTCCAGCCACTGGGCGCACAGCGTCCCCCACTGAGCAACATGCGGCAGGTCCATAGCAAGATCGTTGCAGCCGTCGGCCATAGCCAGCCCATGGACACCCTCCGGAAACAGATGCATCTCGAAGGGAATGCCCACGGCAGTCAGGGCCTGTCCCAGCACGAAGGAATTCCGGGGGTCATCGCTGTTGGTCTGCCAGATGAAGAACGGCGGCGTCTGCCGGGTAATATTGACCTCCGGAGCAAAATAGATCTGCTCATCCTTACTTGCCACAAAAGGGCTGGTAGCGCGATCGCTGAAGGGGTCCACAAACAGGCCCGCAGGCAGACCGCAGGTAGCGAAGGCAGCATAGCCCAGCACCGCAGCGTCGGGGCGGCAGCTCATCCGCTCCACGGGGTCAGCTGCATTTGCGTCACCGAAGTCAAAATGGGTGGCGCAGTTGCTGCCCAGCATTCCACCGGCGGAAAATCCCATAACCGCAATGCGATCGGTGATACCCAGCTCGTTTTTTCGGAAACGCAGCAGCCGGACAGCCCGCTGCATATCGGCCAGCGCGTCATAGCGGCTGTATGGCTTCAAGCGATAGGTAAGGATAGCGGTATTGAAGCCGGCCTTGGAAAAAAACCGGGCAGCATGGAAGCCCTCGCAGCCGGTCCGGGTGGAGAAGCCGCCGCCGTGGGCCACGATCACAGTACCCCGCGGGCACTCCTGCCCGGGTGCAGGTACAAAAATGAGAGAAGGCTGAGGCTGCAGCGGATCCCGGTCGTCATAGCCGGGAGCGCCGCCTTCCCACAAAAGCATCTGGTCAAAACGTGAGAGGGCGTCGTTCCAGATCTTCAGATTCCCGGCAATATCCATCGTCCCGTCCGGGTTGCGGTGCTTGGAAACATGGCGGATAACGCTGCGCTCGGCGCAAACGGCATCCAGCGTAACGGCATTTTGTTCGTACATAAGAACCCTCCTTCGGTGGTTACAGGGGCGTGGGCGCAATCACGGCGCATTTCCCTGCGGGAATCGTCTCAACGGCAAACATAGAGGTCCGGATGGTCACATCCACGGCGCTGGGATTATTCACATAAGTCCCGTCGGCAGAATACTCCAGGCGGCGGTAGGCGTTTACATAATCGATGATTTCTCCGTTGGTTGCAAACCAGACCCGGTCGGCGTGCCCGGCCATAAAGTCCGCCAGCTTTTCAATCGTCTGCCAGTTGTCGTTGGCATCAAATTCGTAGGCATGGCCCCAGACGTAGAAAAGTGACGGCAAGAACGGCGGCTGCTCCAGGAATTTCCCTGCCAGCGTCATCAGCTCCGGGTCATCATGGTGGCAGGTCGGGTTCCAAGTCAGGAAATCCTCCGGCAATCGAAAGGCATGGGTAGAAACCACAGTCCGGGCGCCCTGATACCCGGCCAGACGGAGCAGTTCTCTGGTATCGGCATTGTGAGTCCCGAAGGGATAGGCAAACATTTTCAGCGGTTTCCGGGTCAATTCTTCCAGACGCCGCTTGTCCTCCACGACTTCATACATGGCCAGCGGCGTCCCCACGCCGGAGAGGTCGGAGTGAAAAAGACCGTGCCCGGCAATTTCATGTCCGGCATAAACGGTTTTTGCCTCCTGCAGGCTCAGCTTGGAAAGGTCCAGGGGCGGCTTGCCCGGAAGGGAACCGCCATCCTTGTGGCCAAACAGGCCGGAACCGATATTGAAGGTGCATTTCAGTCCCCGTTTCCGGAAAATCTCTGCCAGACGCCGGTCCTGCACCACACCATCGTCATAGCTCAGAGTAAAGGCCTGGCTTTTCCCGCCGGGGAATACCAGGGAATCAAATCGCTTGCCCATTAGCGTATTTCCTCCTCATCTTCTTCAATTTCGCCAAAATCAGCCGTTCCCTGCACATGCTTGATCCACTTCCCGCTGCGTAGCCGCAGGAAACACCAGAATGCCTTGAGAATCTGGTCGGAATACAGAAAGAGATAGGTAAAAAACGGCGGCAGCTTCAGGGTTAGCCCCGCCAATGCGCCCAGCGGCACGGCCACCAGCCACATGGTGCTCATATCCGCCACCAGGAGAAAACGGGTATCTCCGCCGCCCCGCAGGACACCCTTGCTGAGAATGGAGTTCACCGTGCGGAATACAACCACGATGCACAGGGCATCCATCAGTTCCATAGCGATCTCCCGTGTCTCCGGGGTGATCTTGTAGAGGGAGATCACCGTACCGGAAATCAACCGGATGACGACCGATGCCAATGCGCCGAACACCAGGCCGATGAGCAGGTAGGTATTTCCCTGCCGTCTGGCCGCCTGCACCTCCCCCTTGCCCAATACCTGACCGGTCTGGAAGCAGCCCGAGAAGGCAAGGCCCATAATGACGATGGTACTGACCCGTTGAATGACCATGGTAATGGAGTTGGCGGTCACGAAGCCGGACCCAATCCGGCCCATGATGATCGCCAGTACATTGTCACCCAGGCCAAGCAGGCAGTCGCTGAGCAGCACCGGGATACTGGTATGCAGGAATTCCCCCACCAGATCCCGGAAGGGCGTGAACAGATCACGGATGCGAAAGCGAAGCTGCTTGTTTGAAAGAAAGCTGCCGACGATCACGGAGGACTCCACGATCCGGGCCACAACGGTCCCCAGTGCCGCACCGGCAACACCCATGGCCGGGCAGCCCAGTTTCCCGAAAATAAAGACGTAATTCGCCCCGATATTGATGCCGAAAGCACAGGCCGATGCAATGAGCGGAACATGGGAGTGCCCGATACTGCGCAGCGTGTTCGTCAGCGTGAAGGACAAAGCCATCAGCACAAAGGTCGCCGTAGACCAGCGCAGATAACGAACTCCCTCCGCAATCAGTTCCCGTTCCTCCTGCCGGAAATAGAGGCGCATGATCTGTTCCGGCAGGAAAATGTCTGCCAGCGTAAAGGCCGCACTGAGTCCCAGGCTAAACCAGATGGCAATGGAGACCACTTTTTTCAAAGCAGGGATATTCTGGGCTCCCCAGTACCGGGACGTAAGAACGGATGCCCCCATACTGATGCCCATAATGGCAAAAACATATAGATTGATAAACTGATTGGCCTGGGTGGAAGCGCTGAGCGCTGATTCCGTCAGCTGGCCCAGCATGATATTGTCCACTAGGTTGACACCCGTCGTAATAACGCTCTGCAAGATCACCGGGATCGCAATGGTCAGAAGCGATCGGTAAAATCGAGGGTCTTTTTCAATGATTTGTCTGCGTTCCATGCGTTTTCCTCCCAACTCGTTTCTCTGTCAGTTTATCACGCCGGAATCGCAGAGGCTATTCAAAAAGTACTCTCCGATTGCAAAAACAGCGATTCTTCCGGATAGAGCAATGTGCCCGTTCTCCGAAAAAAAGAACGGGCGCACGGAAGTACAGCAGGATTCAACGAAAAAGGGCAGCACCGTCGCCGTCAAACAGGCAGACCCGAGCCGGGTCAAATGTCACCGGAAGCATGTCCCCCCGCAAAAGGGTCTTTTCCGGCTCGGTCGGGATGACCGCCAGAAATGTGCGGCCCTCCGCCGATAGATGCAGAACCCGTTCAGAGCCAAGCTCTTCCACGGTCTCTATCCGGACCGGAGTGCCGTCGGCCGCCGGTTGGATATGCACCGGCCGGATGCCCACAGTCACCGGTCTGTTCACGCCCTCCGGCAACGGCACACGGACACCGAGCAGCGTCACGAAGCCGTCCTCCGAGGGCAGGTCCGGGAAAAGATTCATGGGGGGTGTTCCCAAGGCAAGCGCTGCATCAACGCAGTTCGGCCCGGTATAGATTTGGGCCGGAGTACCGTCCTGAAGCACGCAGCCGTCCTTCATGACCAGGATACGTTCTCCCAGGGCCAGTGCTTCGGTCTGATCGTGGGTCACATAGACAAAGGTAGTACCCAATTCCGTGTGGATCCTCTTGACCATGCGGCGCAGGGCTGCCCGCATGGGGGCATCCAGATTGCTGAAGGGTTCGTCCATCAGAAACAGTCTGGGCTTGCGCACCAGGGCCCGGGCAATGGCCACCCGTTGGACCTGACCGCCGGAAAGCTGGAAGGGCAGCCGGTTCAGGCAGTCGCTCAGGTCCAGCAGTGCCGCCATGCGCTCTACCGTCTCGGTCAGCTCCTGCCGTGGGATATGCAGATTCCGCAAAGGAAAGGCAATGTTGTCAAAAACCGTAAAATGCGGGTAAAGGCTGTAATTCTGAAAAACCATAGCCACATCCCGGTCCTCCGGCGGCACTCCGGCCATGTCCTTTCCGTCAAAGAGAACACTGCCCACCGTCGGCGTCTCCAGCCCGCTCAGCAGCCGCAACAGCGTGGTCTTGCCGCAGCCGGAGGGCCCCAGCAAAACCAGAAATTCCCCGTCCCTGATCGTAAGGTCGATGTGCTGAAGCACGATCACGCCCTCGTTGGACACATGGGGCATGGCCTTCTGCCGGGCCAGCTGTTCTATGCGCTGTCTGCGGCCCAGCAGCCCCCCAGTCTCCACAAACGGATATATTTTTGCAACATCCCGAAGTTCAATGCTGCCCATGTACTTCCTCCTCCGCTTTTCCGCTGAGGACCCGGTCCCATTCCAATGCTCCCAAGGCGCTTTCCTCCTGCTCCGGCTGTCGGGGCTGCGGCTCGACAGCTTCCTCCAGACCGTTTTCCCGGATATAGCGGGTCATGTCCCGCCCTATGGGTCCCCGGAACAGGTCCGCATACACGGCAGGCAGCACCAGAAGCAGCAGCGGGAAAAAGTCCACGGCCAGGAACATCAGTCCCAAAAGAACCGAAAAAAATACAGTCCGCAGGAGCTTTCTTCCGGAAAAGTACAGTGCCAGGCGCAAAATCGTCACGGCTCCACCCTCAAACCGGGAAAGCACCGGCGGCAGGCAGATCACCGTCACAACAAACAGCGCCCCCAGCAAAACCCCCAGCGCCATATAGCAGGCGCCGAAAATGCCGGTAGACCAGATCTGCAGACCGGTACGGACGCCCAGATACAGCAGCACCCCCAGCACCTCGCAGCCGATACTCAGTGGAATGCCCGGTTTCATGGCGCTCCGGTAGGCCTCCCAAAAGGTCCGGACTACGGGCTGTCCGGTAAACACAGCCCGGTCCACGGTGGTGTGCAGCGCAGCGCAGGCCGGCAAGAGGGTAACGATGGGGACGCAGCCCAAAAGCCAGCAAAAGCTGGCAATCAGCATATTGGCGATTTTTACGAGAAATGCGATCACGGGATTCTGATATTGAAACATGGAAATTCCTCTTTACAAAAAACGGGATAGGGCAAGACCGGGTTGGGGTCTTGCCCTGTGGGTTTTCAAATAAGCGGCTCAGCCCTTTACACCGCCCACGACCATGCCCTTGATCAGCTCTCCCTGAATGGCGGGGTAGACCAGCAGGATGGGCAGCAAGGCGATCAGCGCAATGGCCATACGGGCACTCTCCGTGGGAAGGGACTGCATCGCCAGCATGGCGGATTCATTGGTCAGGTCCGAGGTCTTCAGGAACTGGATGCTGTCCATGAGTTTTTTCAGGTAGACCTGGATGGTGTACAGCTTGGAATCGGTGATGTAGTACAGGCCGTTGGTCCAGTTGTTCCAATAACCCAGCGCCGCAAAAAGACCGATGGTCGTCATAACCGGCTTGGACAGGGGCAGCATGATGCCGGTATAGATACGGGCATCGTTGGCGCCGTCGATCCGGGCCGCCTCAATAATGGCATAGGGAATGTTGGCATTGTAATAGTTCCGGACCATCAGCACATTCATGGCACCCATCAGAGAGCCGGGGAGGAGGTAGGCCCATACCGTATTTTTGATGTGGAACAGCTGAGTCCAGACAATGTAACTTGCAGTCATGCCGCCGTTAAAGAGGCAGGTAAAGAACAGGATAAAGGCAAACAGGTTGCGGTGCTTAAAGTCCTTCCGGCTCAGAGGGTACGCAAACAGAGAGGTCAGCAGCAGATTGGCCGCCGTACCTACCACCGTGACCAGGATCGTCAGGCCATAGGCCCGGAGAATGGTCGCCCGTTTCAGCCACAGGAACTTATAGGCGGACAGAGAAAACTCCATGGGGATGAACTTATAGCCCTTGACCAGAGCCGCCTCCGAGGAGAAAGATACGGAAATCATCAAAATAAACGGAACCACACAGAACAGTGCCAGCAGGGTCATAATGACCAGAGCGAAATTATGAAACGCCCGCTCGTCCCGAATGGACGGTGCTTTTGTTTTTGCCATGGAACTACCTCCTCAGAACAGTGCGTTGTCCGGCTCGACCACACGAACCAACAGATTGGAAAGCATCACCAGCACGAAGCCGATTATGGCCTGGAACACGCTGGCGGCAGAGGACATACTGATGTTGTTCAGCTGCAGCAGTGCCCGGTAGACGAAGGTGTCGATGGTCTGTGTGGTGCTGGTCAGCAGGCCGCTGCCCAGGGGGACCTGGTAGAAAAGGCCAAAGTCCGAATTGAAGATACGGCCGATAGACATGAGCAGCATCAGAATGATCATGGGCCGCAGCATGGGCAGGGTAATATGCCGGATCTGATTCCATTTACTTGCACCGTCCAGCCGGGCAGATTCGTAAAGGCTCTTGTCAATACCGCCGATGCTGGCCATGTAAATAATGGAGCTCTGGCCGGCATTCTGCCAGAAGTGCACGATGGTCAGAATAATGGGCCAGTATTTCGCCGTGGCATACCAGTTCACGGGGTTATCCTTGAACACCGTAGTATTCAGGTAGCCATAGGAAACGCTTAGAAAGGCATACACGATGAAGGACAGCAACACAGCCGACACCATGGAAGGGAAGCAGATGATCGGCTGGATGACCTTGGCGGCCCGGCGGCTGGATATTTCCGCCATACAGATGGCGATAAATACCGCTATGATGAGGTCCAGAACGATCCACACGGCGTTATAGGCCAGGGTATTGCGGATCATGATAAAGGCGTCCTTGGTCACGAACAAAAACTTGAAGTTTTCCAGGCCACACCAGGGGCTTTGCAGAATGCCCAGAGAGAAATTGATCTTCTTGAACGCAATCAGGATGCCAAACATGGGGATATAGTTATTTGCGATCAGATAGATAAGACCGGGCAGCATCATGAGATACAGCGGCAGACAGCGTTTTCTATCCTCCCGCTTCTTTTGCTTTTTCCGCTGGACCAGCAGATCATCGTATTCCGAGACCGCAGGCGTGACCATTTTTGACATAAACCTTCACTCCTCTTTCACAGGACGGCTCCGCGGACGCAAGAGGCCCTGTATCTATGCCTTATCTTAACGCAGGATCGCTCCGGTGACATTTGAAAAAGTGCATTGGGATTTTCAAATTGTCTGTTGTTTCCCGAACGCACCTTTACGGATCCGTTTGTACCAATATCTCCTTCAGCATCTGCAGGGCCGCTTCCATATTTTCTCCGTTTACCGCAATCCCTACCACAATGTCCCGGCTGTAAAGCCCGGACCTGTGCAATGGGGAACCTCCGTGCAGCCGCACACCGGCCACCTGTCTATCTCCGCCCTCCGGCGTGGCATAGACCAGGTCCTCAGAAAAGGCCTCCAGAAGCGCCGGGTCCAGCAGCTTGGAAAGGTCCGCAAAGGCATTCTGTACCGCATAGCGGTCAAAAATTTCTTCGTCCGCAGCAAAAAAATCCAGCCCGCTGACCCCGAACAGAGCCGCCAGCACCTGCACCGTCTGTGCGTCCTCGCTTTCCTGATTTTCCCGGCCAAGAGACAGGCTCACATCGGCATCCACCCGCTTTCCCTTCAGGTCCATGCCGGAATCGGTCAGCAAGTCCTCCATGCAGGTCTGTGCCGCCTGGGTATCCGGATCTGCATTGACCAGTACCGCATAAAGGGCAACGGAGCGGCTGTTCAACCCCTCCAGCAGGGCAATACTCCCCAACAGGACTGCACACACCAATGCAAGGATGGGAATTTTGTAATAATCCCACAGAAAGGTCCGCTTTTCCGAAGGGGAAAGAGCAGCATACCGCTGCCGGTCCCGCCGAATTCTCTCGGATAACTTCATAGGCTTTCCTCCTTCCCCGGCTGGGCGGAGTTGCGCCAGTCAATGGGACTCATTCCGGCATATTTCCGGAAAACCGTGGAAAAATAAGAGATATTGTCGTAGCCAACCATACCGGCCACGTCGCTGACCGAGTGATTGGTCGTCAGAAGCAGCCGTTTTGCTTCTTCAATGCGGATGGTATTGATGTACTCCCGAAGATTCATGCCTTTCTTGCTGTGGAACTGCTTGGAAAGGTAGTTCGGAGTGATACAGGCCACAGCCGCCACATCCTCCCGGGTGATATTGTCCATAAAATGGGCGCGGATATAACGCTCTGCACGGGCCATAATGTCTTCATCACCGGAGGACATCAGATATTGGAGCGTCCGCTGAAAAAGCGCCGATGCAAAGCGGACCATGTGCTCCGCCGAGTAGGTACATTGTGCAGCAAGCACGGCAATGCTGCTGTCCTCAAAAAGCACCTTTCCCGTGACCCCGTTATCCCGCAGACAGGCGAGAAACACGTTGATGACCTCCCGGCGCAGGCTGTCCAGAACCTCCCGGGTGTATTCCCCGGAGGAGGCGATGCGCCGGGTAACGGTACCCATATAGCTTGTGAAGCCTTCGCTGTCCTGCTGTTTCAGGTATTGAAGAACGGTAACGCTGTCCAGAAAATCCTTCCGCTCCCGCCGTTGGGCTTCCATTTCCGGAAGGGTACAGCAGCGGCCCGTATAGATCCGCAGTTCGTCCATGCAGCAGAGCATACGCGTCTTGATCTCCGCAGACTGATACAGCGGAAAAGGGCCGCCGACAAGGACGGACGGTTTGGTCCCGGTCTGTGTCCCGCAGATCTGTGCCAGCTGCTCACAGCGCTGCATCAGTGTTTCCCGGCTGCACTGCTCTTCGGGAATAAAGCAGGCACAGAGGATGAAGCGTTTCTCCCAGTTCGTCAGCGTGTAGGCAGAACCGATATAGCCAAGCAGCGTCTCATCATGGAGCCTTCCGATGGTGTACATCAGCAGCTCCCGGTCCCAGCCCAGCTTCAGGGCATCCGTAGAATCCGTGCAGGACATAGCCATCATCCAGCGGCTTTCCGCAGAAAATCCAATGCCGCTGCGCCGGAGCGCGGAGTCAACGGATGCGGCAGTGTTGCCGTAAATGCCGTCGCTGATCTGCCGCAGGGTGCTGTTGACCAGGCTGTCCCGGCGAAGCTGCGGCTCCGGTGTCCGGGCAGGCTGTGCCTTCTTCCGGTGGGCAGCAATCATTTCCCGGACCGTCTGCTCCACCTCTCCCAATTCAAAGGGCTTGGTCAGATAGGCCGAAACGCCGTAGCGGATGGCCTCCTTGGCGCAGGCAAAATCGTCGTAACAGGTCAGGAAGCAGAACTCACTGTCCAGTCCCTGCTGCCGGATGTATTTCAGTACATCCAGTCCATTCTTGCGGGGCATTCCGATGTCGCAGATAATCAGTTCCGGTTTTTCCGTAACGGCAATCTGAATGGCCGCTTCGCCGTTGTAGGCCTGCAATATCCGACTGATGCCCAGAGAGGGCCACGGTATCTGGTGCTCCAGGACGCCCACCGTGGAAATATCATCATCACAAATCAGAAGTTTCATGGTTATCCTCCTTATCCGGGATCCACAGTTCCACACGGGCGCCGCCCTGGGGGCGGTTGGAAAGCCGGAGAAGATCATCCCGATGGTAGGTCAGGTTCAGCGTATAGCGTACATTGCTGAGGCCCAGATGCTCTTTCACAAAGGGTTCATCCCCGGAGCGCAGCTTTTCTGCCACATCCTCCGGGAAGCCCTGACCGCTGTCCTCCTCCGTCAGGCAGAAGCCGTGGAAATCGTCCCGGTCCTCCCGGACGCAGCGGACCGTGATGTCCAACGTTTCATAGAGGGACATCGCGTGCTTAATGGAATTCTCCACCAAAGTATAAAGCAGCAGGAAGGGAATTTTGCATTCTCCCGCCGCCGCATTATATTCGGCAGTGAAGCGGATCGCCCTCGGAAAGCGGGCATCCTGCATTTTCAGGTAATTGCGGATATGCCCCACCTCCGCCTCCACCGTGATCCAGGGATCGGAGACATTCAGCATATAGCGGATATACTTTGCAAACACCTGGATATAGGCGCGGATCTCCTCCGGACGGCAGGTATAGGTCATATTGCTGATGGTCGTCACAGCATTCAGAAAAGAGTGGGGCCGTATCTGCGCCCGGAGCATGGTCAGGCGGTTTGACTGCTCCCGCAGGCGCAGATCGTAGGCCTCGATCTTCAGATTCCCGATCTGCCGGGCCATGTTATTAAAGCTGTCGAAAAGTGCATCAAACTCTTTGCTGCGGGCTTTGTCCTTGTCCAGGCGGTAGCGGATATTTCCGGCGGCGAGCATTTCATTGGCCTCTATCAGTGTGCGGGTCGGCGCTGCCACCAAACGGCGCAGCAGGAGCAAAAGCAGCACGACCAGAGCCAGGCACAATGCAGTGATGAGAAACAGCAGCACCGGCTGGGCGATAGACTGTTCCGCCAAAGCCGGAACTGCGGAAAGAACGATCTCCCCGTCCAAATTGTAAATACGCTGCCGCACGGTGCAGCGGCCGGGATTTCCGGTCCAATCGGGTTCCCCCAGCCAGGTAAAGTTTTGATCGGGAAGTGCAAGGAAAAAGGTCGGGTCCTGCCCCAGGATTGCTACGGTCTTCTCCGGAGAAAAGCGGGACAGGCGGCAGGCAACCCCCGCTATGTACTTTCCCAGTTGGATATTCTTATAAAAGTACGAAATATCGCCAACCTCCAGAACTTTCCAGCTTTGCTCCCGCAAGGAGAGCGGCGCATCCAATGCGGCCGTCCAGCAGTGCGTCTTCAGGTGAAAAATATCCTGGTTGGAAAGGGTGCTGGATGCCGAAAAAAGATAAAAGTCATTCTCGGTATCCAGGACAAAAAAGGCATCCGCATCGGTACTGATCATCAGTTTGTCGTTCATCATTTCAATGATCTTCTGCTTGGTGCTCACGTCCATAATGGGCGTACCGGTGCGAAGCTCTGTACTGTTATACAGGGACACCAGCAGATCGTAAAGATGCTCATAAAGGGCGTCCAAACGGTTCTGTACGTTTCCGGCCCAGAGCTTCAGCGCATGGGCGTTGGTTTGTTCCACAGTCTGACGTACCTGGTTTCGGATGTTCCGCGTAGACCAGAGTAAGGACATTCCGATCAGCAGAATGAGGATGCTGAGAAGTGCCAGTGTTACTTTCCACCAGGAACGTTTCATGAGGATCTCCTTTCCGAGGGGTAATGGGGCATTTCCTGCCCCGCTTGGAAACGCCAAAAAGTATGCGGGGATAATCCCCGCATACTTCTGCGCTCAAGGGTACATGTTTATTTGGCTGCCAGCCAGTCATTCACCTGGGTCTGGTAATCGGCAATGATGGTATCGATACCTGCGGTCTTCAGTGCTTCAATGAACTGGGGATAGTAGTCATCGGGATTCACGTCGCCGTAAATCAGCGGCTTCACATACTGGGAAACCACATTGGAAACGGCTGCAACCTCATTCATAACGTTGGTGTTGCTGGGAGTAAAGCCATAGAGAGGAGGTGCCCAGGCTTCCTGCATCAGCTGCATACCATACTCGCTGTTGCTGCCGGTGGTGGAATTCTCGAAGGGCAGGCTCTGGAAGCCGTTGCCGATAATGCCGCAGCTATACACGCAGTTGTAAGGAACGGAGTTGGCATCCAGTCCGTCGGGGTAACGGCAAACGGTGTGATCCTCGTTCCAGACGTAGTCCTGACCCTCGGAGCCATAGATCAGGGTGTCCCAAACGAACTCGTCGGTGTAGAGCAGGTTAATGAAGTTTGCAGCGGACTTGGGGTCCTTGCAGCTGAAGGAAATGCCGATGCCCACGGTATCCGTATACAGGTCGCCGATGCCGATGCTGACAGCGCCGAACTCTGCACCGTAGGTATTCATTTTGTCGAACATGGTAGCAACGCCTTCGCAGTCGGCGGAGTGGCCCATGATCACGCCCTTGGAGCTGCCGGACATAACCACTGCGTCATGGGTCTGGGTGTTGGCGGAGCCTTCGGGGTCCAGATAGCCCTTCTGACGGAACTCATAAGCCTTCCGGACAGCGGTCTTGAAGGCGTCGGTCTCGTAGAAGTTCACCAGCGTGGGGTCGTCGCCTACCGTTGCCACGGCACTGGACACGGAGGAGCCAACGCCGCCAACGGCGCCGACGCCGGAAACATTCATATCATAGCTGTAAATGGTGGGGAACTGATCAGCGTAGACCAGGAAGTGCTCATCGGGATAAGCAGTCTTCAAAGCGGCCAGGCAATCCTCCAGGGAGGCCATGTCGTGGACCTTGCTCATATCGTACTTGCCGTCCACCAGAGCCTTGTTGTAAATGAACTTCCAGTCCAGAACGGTGCCGAAGTACCGGGGAATCATGTAAACGTTTCCGCCGATCTTACCGTTTTCCAGGATGTTGCCAATCTTGTCCACGGTGGGCTTCAGCTCGTTATCCAGATAATCGTTCAGCGGGATCAGGTAACCGTTGTCTACGTAGTTGCCCATGGTGCCCAGCATCATAACCAGGTCAGGACCGCTGCCGCCGGCCAGCTCCATGGGGATGGTGGTCGCGAAGTCCGCTACGGAGATGATGGTCAGATCCAGCACATAGTTGGAAATGCCCAGAGTCTCCTTCAGATACTTGTTGATGTCATTTTCCACATTCTTGGTGGCTTCGGCGCTGGGGACCGTCATCAGGGTGATGAGCTCCAGCTTGATGTGGCTGACCTCACCGGAGGTCGTAGGATCGGCAGGGGGCGTGTCTTTGCCCGTGCTGCTTGCAGCCGGGGCCGTAGTGCCGGCGGGCGTATCGCTTCCGCTGCAGGCAGCCAACCCCAGGACCATGGTCAGGGCCAGGAACAGAGCCAATAACTTTTTCATTTCTTCAGATCCTTCCGTCTTTCATTCCGAGGGGGCTTTGCCCCTCTTGCTGCCTATATTAAACCAGACCCAGCCGGAAAACTCTTTTGATAAAGTGTACTACCATTTAGAAAAAAAGTCCAGTTCTATTTTCCTCCCGGAGGCAAAAAGCCATATATTCAACAACGGGCGGCACATTTTTAATAACGGTCCCCTGGAAGATACCGTATAATAGAAGTCATAAGAACGCGGCTTCAAGCCGTCAAAACGGAGGTATGAAAATGAGTTTATTTGATACTGCCAGAGTAAAGGTCCGTCAGGGCTGGCTGCAGGGTTACACAGACGGAAGACTGAAGGTGTTCAAGGGCATCCCGTATGCGGCGCCCCCCATCGGTGAGAATCGCTTCCGCAAGCCTCAGGATCCCGGCTGCTGGCGGGGCATCCGGCAGGCGACGGCTTATTCCGCCGCTTCCGTACAGCATGTCATGGAGGTGGCCGAAGCCCCTGCCAATGTTCATGGCGTTCCCCAGTTCCTGGCTCCCTCCCAATATGAGGAGGACTGTCTGTATCTGAATGTGTGGACCCCCGCCCAAACCCCGGAGGACAAGCTGCCGGTATTCGTCTGGATTCACGGCGGCGGCATGGTGGCCGGAAGCGGCTGCGAGGTGGTCTGCGACGGCACGGGCTTTGCCGGGCGGAAAGACGTGATTGTTGTGACCATCAACTACCGTCTGGGCTTCCTGGGCTTCTTCGCCCACCCGGATCTGACAAAAGAGGGCGGCGGCACTTCCGGCAACTATGCCCTGTACGATATGCGCAAAGCCTGCCAGTGGGTAAAAGAGAATATTGCCGCCTTTGGCGGCGACCCGGAGCGGATCACCGTCGCCGGTCAGTCCGGCGGTGCGGCCGGGACCGGTGCCCTGCACGCTTCCCCGTTGATGAAGGGGATCGTTCAGCGGGTGTCCATCGAGAGCGGTCCCATTTACTGGGGCTTCATGCAGCCCGAGGACCGCAGCGTACTGGAGCAGCGGGGTGTGGAATTCATGAAGCGCATCCACTGTGACTCCATCGAGGACCTGCGCCGCCGGGATGCCTGGGAACTGTTTGACGCTTACGAGCAGTACACGGCTGAGGTGGGCTTCCACGGAGGCTTCAGCTTCTGCGTGGACGGCGAGTTCCTGCCCAAGCGGTACTCCGAGATCATGGACGCCGGAGAGTTCAACGATTTTGACGTGATGATCGGCAGCTGTTCTCAGGAATTCCCCTGTGTGGATCCGGAACAGTTCAGCGTGGAGGCCTATGAGGCATACCTGAAAGACGCCTTCCCGGATAACTACGAAAATATGCACGCCTGGTATCCCGCCGAAACCGCTGTGCAGGCTGCCAAGCAGGTCAGCACCATCGCCTCGGATATTATGCTGATGGGTTCCGTAAAGCTGGCGGAGCTGTGCCGGAAGTACGGCCGGAACGCCTATGTTTGGCTCATGTCCAAGGAAAATGAGACCCAGCGGGGCCGGGATGCCGGAAGCCCTCACTGTGCCGAAATGCCCTATGTTTTCGGAACGGTGGATAAGGGCGAGCGCAACCCCTTCTTCCCCTACCATTGGGTCGGCGCAGACTATGACTTCATGGAGCTGATTCAGGGCTACTGGTATGCCTTTGTGGCCACCGGTGATCCCAACGGAGACGGCCGTCCGGAATGGAAGCTCTATAATAAGTCCTTTGATGTCTGCGAGCTCTGCAATCATACCCACATGATCCCCGACGAGCAGCTGGCCAAGTACGCCTATTACTACAAGAAACTGCAAACCAGCTCCTACATGGTCACTCTGGGACAGATGCCCCGGTTCAGCCCGAAGGAAAATTGAGTACATACTGTCTGTCCGGCGGGTAACTGCCGGGCAGACAGCACTTTGCGTTTTTGCCCAAAAAGACCGCACATTTTCGGAAGGATGCATTGAAAACTATTTGCAAATCTTATGATACGAGGAAAAGAATATGAACATTGACGCGATTCAAAAATTGGCGTCCGGCCTGAGCGGCTGGACCCCGCCCCGGACGGACGGGCCCATTCCCCAAGGGGATATGCCCGGAGACAAGGTCCAGATCGGGCCGGAACATATTGCCAAGGCCAACACGATTTTCCCCCTGTTGGTACCCCTGGCGGCAGAATGCGCCCACAATGGCCGGGTAGTCATCTCGGTCTGCGGTGGCTCCGGCGTCGGTAAATCCGAAATTGCCTCCCTGCTGAGTCATTACTTCCGCAGCGCAGGCATCGGAAGCTATACCCTGTCCGGCGACAACTACCCCCTGCGTATCCCCATGTACAACGACGCCGAGCGGAACCGAATCTTCCGTGTCGCCGGTCTGCGGGGTCTGGTGGACGCCGGCGTGTACAGTGCTTCCGTCCGGGAAACGCTTTCCGGGCTGTGGCAGCAGGAGACGGATGCAGACCCGGCCCTGCGGACAGCCTATCCCTGGCTGGCCGTCTACCAGGACAGCGGACGGGCGGCTCTGGCCGCCTATCTGGGCACCGACCTGGAGCAAGATTATAAAGAGCTGAATGGCATTCTCTCCG
This sequence comes from Clostridiales bacterium, assembly GCA_022770345.1. Lineage (GTDB taxonomy): Bacteria > Bacillota > Clostridia > Oscillospirales > Oscillospiraceae > Faecousia. Next base: position 25,574 of record JALEII010000063.1, read on the forward strand.
AATTCCATGCCGGTGCGGAATCAATCTGGCTCAAGCGGATGGGCCGGACAGAGGATGCACGGTGGTATGATGCCGTGGACCTTTCCGATACCAACGTGCTGATTCTCGAGTGGACACACGGAAACAGCGACTTCCTCCGGGGCGTGGACATCCCCATCCTGCTGAACAGCACCCCGGAGCAGACCCGTGCCCACCGGCGCAGCCGCAGCCGGGATGGAAAGACGGACAGTGCCTTCACTACCATGGTCCTGGAGATCGAGCAGGCGGAACTGGACCGCTGCGCCCATAAGGCGAAGATCATTCTGGCAAAAACCGGAGAAAATCTGACCTACGCCCAGTATCGGGCAGAAATGGAGGGGTAACTATGGCCAATCGGAATCCCATGGGCGTGATGCTCAACGCCTATCCGGACAGCATTGGCGGAACGTTGGGAGACATCGTAGCCGTTCTGAAACGGCCGGAGCTGAAAAATGCGTTTACCTCCTTCTATATCCTGCCCAGCATTTTCAACACGGACCTGGACCGGGGCTTTTCTTTGATCGACTACGGCCTGAACCGTCTGCTCTCCTCTCCGGAGGACCTGGACGATCTCCGGGCCATGGATATGGACCTGGCCCTGGATTTCATCCTGAATCATGCCTCCGTACTGTCCAAGGAATTTCAGGACATTCTGAAAAACGGAGACCGTTCCCCTTACCGGGATTTCTTTATTGACTGGAACCGATTCTGGGAAGGCCACGGAACCATGACCGCCCAGGGCTATATCCGGCCGGACCCGGAGCTAACACAAAATATGTTCTTCCGGAAGCCCGGTCTGCCAATTCTGATGGTACGTTTCCCGGACGGCCGGGATGTTCCCTACTGGAATACCTTCTACCAGAAGGTGGAATATGACCGGGTGGACCCGCAGGACCTGATGCAGGCAGCGCCTTTGCAATACGGAGAGGCCGCCCTGCTGTCCGGAATGGTCAATGAAGCGCTGGATGCCGGAAAAGCCCCCGCCGAAATGGATTTTGGAAAGCTGAACGCTTATCGGGAAGCCGTATGCGCCTATCTGGAGAGCCGCCGGAAATATCTGGGGCAGATGGACCTGAACATCCGCTCTCCCCTGGTCTGGGACTACTATCAAAAAACGCTGGAGACCCTGGCCGGTTACGGAGCTGCCATCGTCCGGCTGGATGCCTTTGCCTATGCCCCCAAGGAAGTCGGTGCACGGAATTTTCTGAATGACCCCGGCACCTGGGAGCTGCTGGACCGGATCGCAGCGCTTGCAAAGCCCCTGGGGCTGACACTGCTGCCGGAAATTCACGCCAGCTACGGTGAAAAGACCTATGCACTGCTGGCCTCCAAGGGCTACATGGTCTATGATTTCTTCCTGCCGGGTCTGCTGATCGATGCCTTCGAGCAGCACAGCGGTGCCTATCTGAAGCGCTGGATTGACGAGATCACGCAAAATCACATCCGAACGGTCAATATGCTGGGCTGTCATGACGGCATTCCCCTTCTGGACCTGAAAGGGCTTCTGGATGAGGCGCGCATCGGAAGCCTCATCGATACGGTGGTCGGCCGGGGCGGTTATGTGAAAAACCTCCACGGTCAGAAGAACGTATATTACCAGGTGAACGCCACCTATTACAGTGCTCTGGGCGAAGACGACCGGCGGATGCTGCTGGCCCGGGCTGTTCAGATGTTCATGCCCGGAAAGCCCCAGGTCTGGTATCTGGATCTGTTCGCAGGCAAAAACGACTATGAAGCCATGCGCCGGGCGGGAAAAGACGGTCACAAGGAGATCAATCGGACCAATCTGTCGCCGGACGACGTTGCACAGGGACTAAAAAAAGAGGTCGTTCTGAGGCAGCTGGAGCTGATGCGGATGCGGAACACCTTCGCCGTGTTTGCCCAGGATGCCGAGATCGCAGCCAAGGCTTCGGGAAGCACCCTGGAGTTGACCTGGAGCCGTCAGGACGAAACCGCCGTTCTGCAGGCAGACTTTGCCTCTTGCGCTTTTACGGCATCGGTACGGGACGCAGGCGGGGAACGCTTCCGCCTGCAGCAATAAGCCGCAATGCGCTCAGCCCCCTCTGAACAGGGGGCTGAGCGCCTGCAAGGACAGGCTGATTCCCCTACGCAGGGGGACCCAACGCCTCGCCGGGGGATATCTCTGTTTTCAGGCATGAAAAAAGCACCTGCAAAATTGCAGGTGCTTTTCTGGGGTGGATAATGGGACTCGAACCCACGATCTTCAGAGCCACAATCTGACGCCTTAGCCAACTAGGCCATATCCACCATATTTTTTTAACTGGTACGCCAGAAGGGACTCGAACCCCCTACCTACTGCTTAGAAGGCAGTTGCTCTATCCAGATGAGCTACTGGCGCATATCCATGGAGCGGGTGACGGGAATCGGACCCGCGTATCCAGCTTGGAAGGCTGGTGTTCTACCATTGAACTACACCCGCGGACTGGCTGTATCAGCTTTTAGATTCTAGCATAGAAAAGCCAGTTTGTCAACTATTTTTCAAAATTTCCGGAATTTTTTTGTAGATCACGTCCGCCACGGCCCCATCATCGCAGCCGCAGACCCGGTCGAAGGCCCCGGCGATAACCCCGTCCGCCGGAACATAGGCAAAGTCTGCCCCTTCCAGCATGGGCCGGTCGTTCTCCGCATCCCCCACACAGACCAGGATTTTCCGGCCCATTTGGGCCTGTAAATTCCGGGCGGAGCGTATTTTCGACACACCATTGGCTTGCACGTCCACGATTCTGGGTGCCGCCCGGAACACCGCTGCCTTTCCGGCGTAAGTATCCTTCAGCCACTGCTCCACGGCGTCCATTTCCGCCATTTCCTCCGCCGTGGCATGAAACAGGGAATCCACGCTGGCGTGTTCGTCCAGATAGCCGAACAGGGAGAATTTCAGAAACGGCTCCGCCGGGTCCCGCTGGGACAGGGGCGCATAGTCGCACTTCATAAAGTCATAAAAAGCCTTCACCCCCGGGGTAATGCGGTTGCAGAAGTGGGCCGCCACCCCCTGGACCTCCAGATTCAGATCCGGGTACTTGGCCGACACCTCCGAGACCACCTGCTCTAAGGGCACGGGAATTTCCCGGATGTTGTCCAGCCTCCCGTCCTGCCAGGTGGCCCCGCCGTTATACAGCAGGAACGGGGCGCTGTGGGGTAACGTATAGAGATACTGCCGGAAGGTGGGGATGCTCCGGCCGGTATTCACCGTGAAGGCCCCGCCGTTTTCCATAAAATAGGCGATGGCTTCCAGATTCCGCTCCGGGATGGTGGAATTCTGGGCGGTGAGGGTCCGGTCAAAATCCACGGTCAAAAGCACGTCGGAAAATAGCATCTCATTGCATCCTTTCTAGTTTCTCCAGAACCTGCTGAAAATACGCCGGCAGCGGCGCATACACCAGTACAGGCCGGCCGGTCCTGGGATGGGTAAATTGCAGAAGCGTAGCGTGGAGGCACTGGCTGGATTGCCCCAGCTCCGGCTTTTTGTGGCCGTAGACCGCATCTCCAAGCAGCGGGTGGCCGATGTAGGCCATGTGGACCCGGATCTGATGGGTCCGGCCCGTCTCCAACCGGCAGCGGATGTGGGTATAGCCCTTGTAGCGCTTCACCACTTCATAATGGGTCACGGCGGGCTTGGAATTCCGGGTGATGACGCACATTTTCTTCCGGTCCGAGGGGCTTCGCCCGATGGGCGCGTCCACCGTACCGGTATCGTCCTTCAGATTCCCACAGACGATCGCGTCGTAGGTCCGGCACATGGTATGGTCCTTCAGCTGGGAGGCCAGGACGCTGTGAGCCAGGTCGTTTTTGGCGATGGCCAGCAGGCCGGAGGTGTCCTTATCGATGCGGTGGACGATGCCGGGCCGCAGGACCCCGTTGATGCCGGAAAGGCTGTCCCCACGGGCATACAAAAGGCCGTTGACCAGGGTATCGTCCTCATGTCCGGCAGCGGGGTGGACCACCAGCCCCTTGGGCTTGTTGATGACCAGCACATCCTCGTCCTCATAGGCAATCTCCAAGTCCATTTTCGTGGGCACCGCTTCCAGGGGCTTCGGCTCCGGGATGGTCACGTCGATGGCGTCCCCCGGTTCCAGGCGGTCATTTTTCTTTCCCGGCTTGCCGTTGCGCTTCACGCAGCCCTCTTCCAGCAGCTTCTGGGCAGCGCTACGGCTCAGGTCCTCCACGGACCGGCTCAAGAAGGCGTCCAGCCGCTCACCGGGAATGTCGGCGTACAAAATCATGCTTTGCCGTCCTTCCAGAAGTCCCTGTTGAAGAAGATCAGGTGGAGGAGCAGGGCGGCGCAGCCGCAGGTGATGAAGCAGTCCGCCACGTTGAACACCGGGAAGGAAATGAATTCCGTCTCAATCATGTCCACCACATAGCCCAACCGCACCCGGTCAAGGATGTTGCCCAGACCACCGGCGTAGATGGCCGTAATGCACCAGCGCTCGAACATGGTCAGAGGCCAGCGCTTTTTGGAGAATTCCCAGATAATCAGGCCCGTAAAGACGGCAAAAATCACCACGAACAGCCAGCGCATCCCCTCAAAAGAGGAAAAGGCGGCACCGGTGTTCTGGACGTAGGTCCAGTGAATAAGGCCCGGAATAGCGGGAACCCGGGCATAAAGGGGGATGTTCATTACCACCAGATATTTTGTCACCTGATCCGCCGCCACAATCAGCGCCGCAAACAGGGCCATAAAGCCATAAACCATAAAAATGTCCCTCCGGAACGATATTTCTTGGGTTATGATAGCATTTCCCGGGAGAAAAGTCAATGGAGAAGGCAGAGGCTTCGCTTCGTGCCCCCTGCCGCACCCCGGCGGGGACCGGGGCTACAAAAATATTCCCGCCGTGGGCGGGAATTGGGATATTCTTTTTCATTCAAAAGCCGGCGATTTTTCCAAAAAGCGCTTTTCTCCAACAACGCTCCGCCTGCGGCTCTAACCGTCAATCAAACGCCAGGCCGAAATACGCCGGCTCCGGGCCGGGTTGGAGGGCGTGGTACATGGCAAAGGGCGTTTCGTTTCCAACGGTACTGAAAATCCCCTCTTTTTCGCCCAATGCCCGCAAAATCCCGGGGGCGGCTTCGGAATTTCCCAGCAGCTCAATGCCCCGGAAGGGCTTCGTCTCCGCCGCCAGCAGAAAATCTTCTCCCCGGAATAAGTTCGCCTGTCCCCTCAGAAACGTCAGATTCGTTCCCGTCTGGGAAACGGCGTTCTCCGGCAGATACTTCTCACGCAACGAACCGAATTCCCCCGCGGAAATTTCCGTCAGCGCCGCAGAGCTTTCTCCGGCCTGCGCCGTCCAGACCTTCCGGTAGCAGACATACCGGTAGCCCATTTTTTCGTACATTCCCGCCAGTCCCTCCGCCGGGACCAGCAAGCTTCCTGCATAGCCCTGTTCCCGCAGAACGGCATGATAACGCTCCATCAATCCCCGGAAAATTCCTTGGCCCCGATAGACCGGGTCCGTGGCTGCACCGTAAAGATAGGCCAGCTTCCGGTCCCGAAAATCACAGTCGAACCAGTAAAGGGCTGAGACGATTTTTCCGTCCCGGCTAGCCGTACAGCACCGGTTCAGGCACCCCGGCAGACCGAAAAACAGGTCCAGAAACTCCTCCGGATCGTCAAAAACCTGCCGCCACAGCTGGCGAAGCCGGGCCTCATTCACTGCCCTTGGGGACGGCACGGTATTTCTCATTGAAGAAAGCCGGGTAATAGGACAGTTTGGCCTGTCGCAATCCCGGAGCGCCCAGATCGTCCTCCCGGTTCAGGTAACGAAGGTCCGGATATTTTTCCCACAGGGTCTTGGCAAACATCTGGTTCACGGCGGTATAGGCCCCCTCCACGTCCGGCAGGGCCTTTTCAAACTGCACGTCAAAGGTATCCTTGCTCAGGAAGCTTCCCAGGGTCATCGCCAGAATTTCGCCGTTGTCCTCCAGAAAAATGCCCTCCATGTCCAGGGTCTTCCGGTGCTGCAAAGCCCGGCTCACGGCCGCCTGCTCCAGATGCAGGTCCCGGTCTGCTTCTCCCTCCTGGAACTTCCGTGCGTACCACCGGTCCAGCATTTCCCGGACGTTCTGGGTGCTGCCGTCATTGAGGGGATAGATCCGGCAGCGGGGATGGATCCGCTTGAAATTATTCAGATGGTTGCGCTTTTTTTGCAGCCGCTTGCCCCGCAGCTCCGCCAGGTCCTCAATGTTATACACATAGTCGAAGGAATCCCGGTCGGAGCGGATGTCGAATTCGCCAGGATAGAGTCGCTCCAGCGTCTCGCAGTCTTCGGCGCTCATGCAGGTCAGGGCGCAGACGATGCCTCGGTCGGCAGCATCCTGCCGGATGGCATCCAGGGCGGCCTTGGGGTCTCCCTTGCCCACTGGGAAGGGGTACACGCTCTTCTCGCCGAACTGGGAGAAGATGACCATGAAGCCGTCCACCATGGCGTAACGCTGCTGACCCCAAAGGTACAGGTTCGTAAAATTATATTCGCAGCCCCGGTGGACCGCAAGTGCCAATATTTCGTCATATACAGCCTTTTGGGAAATTGCCAACGGCCGGAATTGGATCATTGTGGATTGCATCCTTTCTATGGATATAAAGCCAAGGAAAATCGCCGCTGAGAAATCAGCGGCGATCTTGCAGTGCGGAATTACAGATACTTCTTAACGGCCTCGGATGCCATTGTGGGATCGTCGGAAACCGTCATGGTGATTTCCATACTGTTCGCAGCAGCGAAATCGGCCGCCCAGAGAATGAACGCCTCACCGGCTGCCCGGTCGTTGCCGATGGTCTTATAGAGATTGTCAATGTAGACCTGAGTAATATCAAAGTTACCGGCGTGCAGGCCGCTCAGGAAGCCCTTGAGCATATCCAGGTTGCGGATGCCGTACTCCTCGGCATCCACCAGGCGGACCCGGTAGTTCACGTCGTAGGTCAGCTTCTTGCCGTACTCGATGCAGACCACATCGCCGCTGGCGTGCTCCACAGCCTCGTGGATGGAATCGATGAGCTTCTTGGTCTTACCGGAGCCTTTCAGGCCCATAATAACATGAATCATGGGAATTATCCTCCTTTGCTCTACCATTGTGGGGGAATGGTTAACTACATTTTACCAGTTCTTGTCGGATTTTGCAATAGGTTTTTGGGAACTTTCCAAAAATTTCAATTTTCATATCCGGGTTTACCCAGCAGGTGGAACATGTTGCGCTTATAGAACTCCACGCCGGGCTGGTTGAAGGGGTTCACGCCCAGCATATAGGCGCTGACGCCGCAGCACAGCTCCAGGAAGTAGAACATCTCGCCCACTTTGGCGTCGTTCAGCTCGCCGCAGTCCATGACCATCACGGGTACGCCGCCGTCCACATGGGCCGCAACGGTACCGCGGAAGGCCTGCTCGTCCACGAAGTCCAGCGTCTTGCCCTCCAGATAGTTCAGTCCGTCCAGGTTCTTGTAATCGCCGCCGATGGTGTAGCGATGCTCAGGGGGTGCAAAGCGGACCATGGTCTCGAACATATTCCGCTCGCCCTGCTGGATCATCTGGCCCAGGGAGTGCAGGTCGGCAGTGAACTCGGCGGAAACGGGGAAGATGCCCTTGCCGTCCTTGCCCTCGGACTCGCCGAAAAGCTGCTGCCACCAGCCGCCGAACATCTTGAAGCTGGGCTCATAGGACTCGAAGATCTCCATGACCTTACCGTTTCGGTACAGCAGGTTCCGGGTAGCGGCATAGAGCCACACGGGATTTTCGAAGGACCGCAGGTTATAGGTCTCCTTGGCCTCGGCCGCACCGGCCATCACCTGGCGGATATCGATCCCGGCCACGGCCATGGGCAGCAGGCCCACGGGGGACAGCACGCTGAACCGGCCGCCCACATCGGGAGGAATGACGAAGGTCTCCCAGCCCTCTTCCTCGGCCATCTGCCGCAGAGCACCCTTGCAGGGGTCGGTGATTGCGTAGATGCGCTTCTTGGCGCCGTCGGTGCCGTACTTCCGCTCCAGCATCCAGCGCAGGGCACGGGTGGCGATGGCGGGCTCGGTGGTGGTGCCGGACTTGGAGATGATGGCGATGGAGAAGTCCTTGCCCTCCAGCAGACGGCACAGCTCGTTCCAGTACCGGGTGGACAGGCCGTTGCCGGCAAAGAACACCTGCGGATTGCCCTTGCCCTTGCCCAGGTTGTGGTTGCAGCCCTGGAGCAGTTCAATGGCGGCACGGGGTCCCAGGTAGCTGCCGCCGATGCCGATGACGATGAACACGTCGCTGTTGGCACGAATACGGTCGGCCGCCTCCTGGATGCGGTGCATCTCCGGGGTCTCCTGGGTGGTAGGCAGGTCCAGCCAACCATGGAAATCGCTGCCTGCGCCGGTGTGGTCGGTCAGGGCTGCATGGGCAGCGGCGACCTCTTTCTCGGTAGCCAGCAGGTCCGGCAGGGACAACTGACCCCAGACATTGGAAATATCAACTTTGATCATTGCAGTGGTTCATCCTTTCTGCTTGTATGAAGGAAGCTCTTTCAATCATCAAGCGCCGGCGGCACAAGATTCTGGCCTCAGACAAGGTTCGGAAAATGAGGGAATACTGTATGTATTTCCCATTTTTCAAACTGCAGGCTGGGGGCCAAAGATTCGCCGCCCGGCCGCAGACGATTTATTCAGAGTTTCCTGAAATGCTTACGCCTATATGTTACCGCAAAATCGTCACAAACGCAAGAGGAAGAAGCAAAGTTTCAAAATATTTCAAAATTTTGCTTCCCGGCCCTCTAGTATTTTGGTTCGTATTCCTGTATAATGGGATGCAGGATACTTGTGAGGAGGACTTTCCATGCAATATGGTTTTGGAATCGACTTAGGCGGCACCACCGTCAAAATGGCGCTCTTCGACCGGGAGGGTGATCCCCGCTACAAGTGGGAAATTCCCACGGACACCAGGGACGGCGGCAGCCGCATCCTGAATGACATCGCCGAATCCTGTCTCAAATGGCTGGACACCTACAGCATCGACAAAAAGGACGTGTTGGGCATCGGCATCGGTGTCCCCGGCCCCGTCACCGCCAAGGGCGTGGTCAACCGCTGCGTGAATCTGGGCTGGGGCCGGTTCAATATCCATGAAGAGCTGGGTAAGCGCACGGGTCTGCCGGTAAAGGCAGGCAACGACGCCAACGTGGCCGCTCTGGGTGAGGCCTGGAAGGGCGGCGGCAAAGGCTTTGAGAACATGGTCATGGTGACCCTGGGCACCGGCGTGGGCGGCGGCCTCATTGTGGACGGGCATATCCTCCACGGGGTCCACGGCGCCGGCGGCGAGATCGGCCACATGACCCTGAACAGGCTGGAAACGGAGCAGTGTACCTGCGGAAAATACGGCTGCGTGGAGCAGTATTGCTCCGCCACCGGCGTGGTCCGGCTGGCCCGGCGGGCCATGGCCAGCTTCAACGGAGAGACCAGTCTGGACCCGGAGGACCTGAGCAGCAAGGCCATTTTCGACGCTGCCGCCAAGGGAGACGTGCTGGCGAAAAAGGTTCTGGACCAGTTCTTCGACCTGCTGGGCGAGGCTCTGGCCAATGTCTGCGCCACCGTGGATCCGGAGGCAATCGTGCTGGGCGGCGGCGTCAGCAAGGCCGGAGAGCCGCTGCTGGAGGGAGTCCGGAAGTCCTTCGCCAAGTACGCTTTCCATGCCAATTCCGGCACGGTCTTTACCCTGGCCACCCTGGGCAACGACGCAGGCGTCTACGGCGCTTTCAAAATGATGCTGGACGAGTTCGGAAAGTAAAATCCGCCCGCAGGGCATTGGCTCCCCCTACGCGCCGGGAGGCATACGCCCTATCGAAAGCGCATTCTGATCCCCACTTACTCTATTCACAGGAGGAATCTCAATATGTATTGTTACCGCAAAGTTCAAGACGATCTTTACTGGATCGGCGCCAATGACCGGCGGCTGGCCCTGTTTGAGGGTGTTTACAATGTGCCTCGGGGCGTCAGCTACAATTCCTATGTGCTGCTGGACGAGAAAAACGTCCTGTTCGACACCGTAGACAAGGCCGTCGGCAGCCGGTTCTTTGAAAATCTCGCCGCCGTGCTGGACGGGCGGCATCTGGACTACGTCATCGTCCACCACGTGGAGCCGGACCACTCCGCCACTCTGGCCGAGGTGGTCGAGAAGTACCCGGATGTGAAGATCGTCTGCAACACCGCTACCAAGGCCATGATGGAGCAGTTCTTCCCCTTTGACGTGGCAAGCCGCTGGGTAGAGGCTAAGGAAGGGGAAGTGTTCTCCACCGGACGGCACAATTTTGCCTTCGTGAAAGCCCCCATGGTCCACTGGCCGGAGGTCATGGTGTCCTTTGACACCACCGACGGCATCCTTTTCTCCGCCGACGCCTTCGGCACCTTTGGCAACATGAACGGCGCCCTCTTTGCCGACGAGGTGGACTTCGACCGGGATTATCTGGACGAGGCCCGGCGCTACTACTGCAATATCGTGGGCAAGTACGGCACCCAGGTCACGACCCTTCTGGGCAAGGCCGCTGCTCTGCCCATCAAGATGGTCTGCCCCCTCCACGGCTTCGTCTGGCGGAAGAACATCGGCTATTTCATTGACAAATGCCTCCATTGGGCCACCTACGACCCGGAAGAAAACGGTGTCCTCATCGCCTACGCCAGCGTGTACGGCAACACCGAGAACGCCGCCGAGCTGCTGGCCATGCATCTCCGGGAGTCCGGGGTCAAAACGGTGCTTTACGATGTGTCCGTGACCCCCGCCGATGAGATTCTGGCCCAGTGCTTCCGGTATTCTCATCTGGTGTTCGCCTCCACCACTTATAATGCGGGCATTTTTGTGAAAATGGAAGCATTCCTCTCCGACCTGGTGGCCCACAACATCCAGAACCGGCAGGTGGCTCTGATTGAAAACGGCTCCTGGGCCCCCACCTCCGGCGGTCTCATGCGGAAAATGCTGGAAAAGTGCAAGAATATCACCTTCCTGGGGGACCAGATTACCATCTGTTCCAGCGTGAAAGAGGCCCAGCGGGAGGCCCTGAACGCCCTGGCGGACACCATCGCCGCCACCTTCCGAAAGCCCGAAACCGCCCCGACCCTGCCCGGCAGCGTGGACGCGAATGCCCTCTTTAAGCTCAGCTATGGCCTGTATGTGCTGACCGCCCGGGAGGGGAACAAGGACAACGGCTGCATCATCAACACCGCCGCCCTGCTCACCGACAACCCCAAGCGCATCCAGATCGCCGTGAACAAGAAGAACTACACCCATGACATGATCCTCCGCACCGGCGTGTTCAACGTGTCCGTGCTGACCCAGGAGGTCCCCTTCAGCGTGTTCCAGCAGTTCGGCTTCTGCTCCGGCCGGGATACGGATAAGTTCGCCGCCGGCGGGGCTGAGGTCCGCAGCGAGAACGGCCTGCGCTACGTCTGGGAGAACACCAACGCCGTCATCTCCGGCAAGGTCATCGCCACCCACGACTATGGCACCCACACCCTGTTCGTGGCCGAGGTCACGGAGGCAAAAATCCTCTCCGACGTGCCCAGCGTCACCTATCAGTATTACTTCGACCACATCAAGCCCAAGCCCGCTCCCACCGGTGAGAAAAAGACCGGCTGGGTCTGCAAGGTCTGCGGCTATGTGTACGAAGGCGAGGAGCTGCCCCCGGATTTCATCTGCCCCCTGTGCAAGCACGGCGCTGAGGACTTCGAGCGGCTGTAAAGAATAGAAAAAACAGTAAAAACCATCGGTGCGCCGGGAAATCGGCACACCGATGGTTTTTTGT
>JALEII010000108.1 GCA_022770345.1 Clostridiales bacterium
TTGACCTGCCCTCGGACACTTTGGGCCGTGTGGTATTGCTGGACAAAAACGACAAATATCTGCGCTCCCTCAGCGAAGAAAAAATGTACGAGGCCAGGCCAGCGAACACGGAGTATTGCGCCGCCGTCTCCGAGGACCAAGGCACCCTCTGGAAGCTGCCCTACGCCGAAGGCGCTGTGCCGGAGGCGCTGTGCCGGAGGCGCTGTGCCGGAGGCCCTTTACACGGACTCCTTCTCCCGGATTTCCCAACCGGCCTATTTTGAAAACTGCCTGTTCTTCCTGGCCGGTGTGGATGAAAACACCGACGGCATTTACCGGCTTTATGTGCCGGAAAACCGTCTGGACCTGCTGGTAAAAGACCTGCCGGCGGGCGATACCGGAAGCGTCACTTTCAGCATCGTCTCCAACGTAGCCGTTGCCTGGACCGTTACCCGGCAAATCACCCAGGAGGAAATGGAAACATACTGGGAGACCCCGGACCTGATGGGCGGAAAATCTCCCCAGGGATTTTTCTCCTACGTCCTGAGCCAGCCGGACGTGACCCTGGCCTATCTGGAAGAAAATAAGTATACCGAGGAACTTTCGCAGTATCGCACCGCACTGAAACGGTATCTCTACGACCAGGACACCGATGTCATTCACCGCTATTACCGGAACTTCCTGACCGGCGAGGAGCGGGAATGCAGCGGCTGTTACACCTATGAAGCAGGCGTGGTCTCCGTGGTCTACCCGGACGGCACCCGCCGCCCCGTGGAAGAAAATTCCAACGGTGAACTCTGGTGGCTGGACAGCTACTATCAGAAAAAGTAAAAAAGCCAGAATGCGAAAACCGCTCCCTGAATATCCGGGGAGCGGTTCTTGATTTTTGGGGGGGAATTTTTATTTTTCGCCTGCGGCGAACAGGGGTCGGGCCACTCGCTTGTAAAGAAGCATGGTCAGCACGGAAATGACCGCACCCTTCAAAAGGTTCAGCGGGGCCACCGCCCAGAGCACGAAGGTAGTCACATTATGGATGGAACCGTTGATGTCCGTACCCATGGCGATGATGGTATCCAGGGGCATTCCGTACAGCTCGGCGAACTTGGGCAGCAGGTAAACGGCATTGAAAGCACTGCCGAACACGGTCATGCAGGCTGTGCCGATGACCAGACCGATGAGTGCCCCATGCTTGCTCTTGTTGGCCCGGTAGAAAATAGTGGCCGGAAGCACCAGGGAGCAGCCCACCACAAAATTGGCCAAATCGCCCACGAAAGCGGTGCTGGTGCTCTTGAAGAGCAGCTTGAGGATGATCTTCACCGCCTCGCAGGCCACAGCCGCAGAGGGTCCCACATAAAAGCCGCATAGCATCACGGGCAGCTCGGAAAAGTCCAATTTATAGAAGCCCGGCGCCAGGAAGGGAAGCGGGAAGTCCAGCATGTGCAGCACGGCGGCAATGGCGGCACAGATGCCGATGATACTCACCCGGCGGGCGGGGCTGATCCTTCGCTTCCCCGGCAGGAAATGTTCGGCAAGGCGGGCCAGCAGCGCCAGCGCCACAATGATGAGAATGCTGACCCCAACAAAGGCCAGATTCGACGTGATTTGTTCCCAAAGTTTCATTTTTTGACCACCTCATAGGTAAAAAATCGCCCTGGGAATACACCCAGGGCGTGAAAATAATCGCAAAGAGACCCCTTGCGTATCTTCTTCCATCCAGACTTTACTGTCGGTATCGGAGTTGCACCGATTCAGCACCAAAAGCGCTCGCGGACTTTACCGCCGGTCGGGAATTTCACCCTGCCCTGAAGATCGACTCTATTCGGTTGTCGTCAGTATAACACCCTTTTCCCCACTTGTCAAGTCCCGCCGGCCATGGTAAAATAGAATTTATTCCGAAGGCGCCACGGTCTCCGTGGGCAGGGTCGTCTGGGACGTGCTGGGCGTCGTGGGCTTTTCCAGCGGCCGGATCTGGCCCTTGGCGGAGGTGTCCGTGACGTCCCCGCCGATGACCTGATTTTTGTAAATAAGCAGCGTGGCGTACACCGGCTCCGTGCCCCCGCCTGGATAATTGGTCACCTGGTACACATAGCGCATGACGGTCTTTCCGGCGTAGGATGCGAGGTCGAAGCCCTGGCTCTTCTGCAGGACCAGATACCGGTCATACACCGGGTCTGCCTCCTTGGGGAGCCGCACCTGGCCGGACTCCACCGGCGTGGCCGCCACCTCCCAGCCCCGCTCCTTCAGGTAGGCCACCCGGCCCTCGTTGGCGGACAGGGACGGCGCTGCCGTGGCCTGTGCCTCCTTGCCGCTACCCAGCAGCAATACCAGCGCCACCGCCACAGCGATGAGCACCAGAACGACCACCAAGATCCGCTTTTTATCCAATTTCGCAGTCATCACCAGCAATGCGTATTCCTCCTTTCGTTGGCACTCTATGCGCCGCCGGAGGACGTTAGAACGGAGGTTCCATGGAACGATTGGACAAAACCCTCGCCAACGCCGGAGTCGGTACCCGCTCCGCCGTAAAAGCACTTCTGAAGGCCGGACGGGTACAGGTCAATGGACTTGTGGAAAAAGACGGTTCCAGGCATATTGACCCGGCCAAAGACACCCTGGCCCTGGACGGGGAACCCATCGGCAAACCCGCCCGACAGGTCTGGATGCTCAACAAGCCCGCCGGATGCGTCACCGCCACGGAGGACCCCGGCCCCACGGTTATGGGCTACCTGCCCCCGGCCCTCCGCACCAGTCTGCGGCCCGTAGGGCGGCTGGACAAGGACACCGAGGGTCTGCTGCTTTTCACCGATGACGGCGACCTGCTCCACCGGCTCATTTCCCCCAAAAAACAAGTCCCCAAGGTCTATTTTGCCCGCCACGAGGGAGACGCCACAGAGGACGACGTGGCCGCCTTTGCCGCCGGTCTTGTTCTGAAGGACGGCACGGTCTGCCTCAGTGCCAAACTGGAGCCGCTGGGCCATGGGGAAAGCCTCGTCACCGTCTGCGAAGGAAAATATCACCAGGTCCGGCGGATGCTGGCCAGCCGCGGTCACTTCGTCACCTATCTGGAACGGCGCTCCGAAGGACCCCTTTCTCTGGGCGATCTGCCCCGCGGACAGGCCAGAGCGCTGACGGAAAGCGAAATTCAGGCTCTGGATGGTCAAAATCCGGTGTGAAAATCACCAAGAAACGGGGCATTTTTCGAGTTTCTCTTGGCTCCCTTAGGCAACACGCCGAAAAAATCGACAGGGGTCACAAAAAAATCTCAAAAACCACTTGCATATTGCCGAATCTTTGTATATAATATGGATGCTAATTTGTGTATTCATCCACGATACAGAATGTAGATTTGGGAGGATGGAATGATGTCCAACAGTGTTTTTCAAAGTGTAATGGTCCAGCTCAAGGACGTAACGGACCGGGAGTTCGGCGTCATCGATGCCGAGGGCTTTGTGGTATCCAGCACCGACCTGACGCTGCAGGGTGAGCGCTGGCCCGATGCCGTAGGCCGCATGATCGACAGCACCGATGGCACCCTGTTCTACCGGGAGCGATATTTCCGGTCCCTGGTCAACGGAAACAACGCCTTTGAGTACGCCGTGTTCTGTACCGGCGAGGACGAGCAGGCCAAGACCTATTGCAACCTTGCCTACATTTCCCTCAGCGAGGCCAAAGCCTTCTATGAAGAAAAGCATGACCGGGGCACTTTCGTCAAGAACATCATCATGGACAACATCCTCCCCGGCGATATTTACCTTCGGGCCAAGGAGCTGCACTTCTCCACCGAATCCCCCCGGGCCGTGTTCCTTGTCCGTCAGGTGGGCCACACAGACGTAGGCACCTTGGACGTGGTCACGAACCTGTTTCCGGACCGGCTGCAGGATTTCGTTCTGAGCATCAACGAGACCGACGTAGCCGTGGTCAAGCAGATCAATGGTTCCACCACGGAAGAAGATCTGGAGCGAATGGCCAAGAAGATTGAGGACACCCTTCGCAATGAACTGTTCGTGCGGACCGTCATCGGCATCGGCACTATTTCCGAGCATCTGCGCTCCCTGGCCGACTCCTATAAGGAAGCCCAGACCGCCATTGAAGTAGGCAAGGTCTTTGACACCGAAAAGACCATCATCAACTACGAGAACCTGGGCATCGGCCGTCTGATCTATCAGCTGCCTACTACCCTGTGCGAAATTTTCCTCTCCGAGGTGTTCAAGAAGAACACCATCGAATCTCTGGACCAGGAGACCCTGTTCACCATCAACAAGTTCTTCGAAAACAACCTGAACGTGTCCGAGACCTCCCGGAAGCTGTTCGTCCACCGGAACACGCTGGTGTACCGGCTGGAAAAAATCAAGAAGCTCACCGGCCTGGATCTGCGGCTCTTCGACCACGCCATCGTGTTCAAGGTGGCCCTGATGGTCCGCAAGTACCTTTCCTCCAGAGAAATGCGCTGACATCTCCTCCCCTCCCGCAAAGAAATAAGCGGGAGGGGCTTTCCCGCTTTACTACCCAAAACCAAATCTATTTGAGGTGACACCATGGAACGTATCCTTGATTATATTTCCGACAAAATGGGCCTGGCCTTCGAAAAGGCCGGTTACGAGGCTTCTTACGGCAAAGTGACCGTGTCCAACCGGCCGGACCTGTGCGAATACCAGTGCAACGGCGCTCTGGCCGCCGCCAAGGCCTACCACTGCGCCCCCATCCAGATCGCACAGAAGGTCGTGGAGGAACTGGACGCTCAGGACTTCTCCCTGGCGGAGGCCGTCATGCCCGGCTTCATCAACCTCCGGCTCTCCGGCAGCTTCCTGGCGGGCTATCTGGAACAAATGCGGACCGCCCCAGACTTCGGCGTAGAGAAATCCGGCACCGGCAAGACCGTGGTGGTGGATTACGGCGGTGCCAACGTGGCCAAGCCTCTGCACATCGGCCACCTGCGCCCGGCAATCATTGGCGAAAGCCTGAAGCGACTGCATCAGTTCATGGGCTACAACGCCATCGGCGACGTGCATCTGGGCGACTGGGGCCTGCAAATGGGTCTCATCATCGCCGAATTGCAGGACCGGCAGCCGAATCTTCCCTATTTTGACCCGGACTTCACCGGCGAATACCCAGCGGAAGCCCCCTTCACCCTGACGGAGCTGGAAGAGATCTATCCCGCCGCCTCCGCCCGAAAAAAGACCGATGCGGAATTTGCTGAGCGGGCCCATGCCGCCACCTACGCCCTGCAGCAGGGCAACCGGGGCTACCGGGCCATCTGGCAGCACATCATGCGCATTTCTCTGGCCGATCTGCACCGGGTCTACGACAGCCTGGACGTGCATTTTGAAAAGTGGCTGGGTGAAAGCGATGCCGACCCCTACATTCCCGCCATGGTAGCCGACCTGAAAGCCAAAGGCCTGGCCATCCCCAGTGAGGGAGCCTGGGTCATTCCCGTGGCCGAGCCGGGGGACAAAAAGGAAATTCCCCCCGTCATTCTGGTGAAGTCCGACGGCTCCTCCATTTATGCCACCACGGACCTGGCCACCATGGTCCAGCGGATGCAGGATTGGAACCCGGATAAAATTCTTTACGTCACCGACAAGCGGCAGAATCTGCACTTTGAGCAGATTTTCCGGGCCGCCCGGAAAGCGGGCATCGTGAAGCCGGAGACGGAGCTGGAACACGTTGGCCACGGCACCATGAACGGTGCTGACGGCAAGCCCTTCAAGACCCGGGACGGCGGCGTTCTCCGGCTGGAACAGCTGGTAAAGGAAATGACCGACTTCGTTCGGGCCAAAGTGGTGGAAAACAAGATCGTGGACGAAAACGAAGTGGAGAACACCACCCACATCATCGCCCTGGCGGCCCTGAAATACGGCGACCTGAGCAATCAGCCCACCAAGGATTATAACTTTGATCTGGAGCGGTTCGCCGCCTTCGAGGGGAACACCGGCCCCTATATCCTCTACACCATCGTCCGGGTGAAGTCCATCCTGGCCAAGTATGGTGCCTGGGAGCATCTGCCCATTCAGGCCCCCGTCAACGACAGCGCCAAGGACCTGATGCTCTCCGTCACCCGTCTGGCCCCCACCCTGGAAAGCGCCCTGCGGACCGCCTCTCCCAACCTGATCTGCGCCTATATCTACGAGCTGGCCGGGTGCGTGAACAAGTTCTATCACGAGACCCGCATTCTGGGCGAGGAGGACAAGGAAAAGCAGGCGGGCTACATCGCCCTGATCGGTCTTGCCAAGGATATTTTGGAGACCTGCATCTCCATTCTGGGCTTTGAGGCCCCGGAAAAAATGTAAAAACGGCTCTTTTTGGAAAAAGCAACTGCCGGTTGCACAGATTCCAGCCAAGGCTGGTTGTGGTGCAACCGGCAATTTTGCTAAAATACGCCCAGGAGGTGTTCTATATGAACCTGAGTGAAAAGATATTGTATTGCCGGAAAAAAGCGGGAATGTCCCAGCTGGACCTGGCGGACGCCCTGGGGGTGTCCAGGCAGGCGGTGTCCAAATGGGAAACCGGAGAATCCAACCCGGATGTGACGAAGCTGCCCCAGATGGCAGCGCTGTTCGGTGTGACCACGGACTACCTGCTCTCCGACGAGCCGGTAGAGAAAGCCGCAGAACCTGCCGAAACGCCGGAGCCGCCCCAAAGCACCCAGGTCTACCCGGAGTGGATCAATAACCTGCCCAAGCATATGATGAACATGGTCAAGAAATTCGGCTGGCTCTACGGTCTGCGTGTGGCCATCGGCGGGGCGCTGATGACCGCCATGGGCTTTCTGGGCCGCTGGTTGTTTAGGGCCATGATCTTCAGCGGGACAGGCACGTCCTACGGCGGCTGGACCACATCCGGGGGCGTCCCCCAATCCATTCTGAATGAACTGAACCGTCAGTCCGGGTTCGCCGCTTCCGGATTGGACAGCATCGACACTACCGCCTGGAACGTGGCTTCCGGGTTCACGGGCTTCATCCTCTTTCTGGGCATCTGCACCCTGCTTTTTGGCATCGTGCTGGCCCTGGCCCTGAGATCCTGGGGCGAAAAAAGGTAAAATTTTGGCCGCTCTGCGTTTTTTTGCAGAGCGGCCAAAGATTTTACTGCAGCGCTTCCAGTGCCAGGGCGTTCTGGGTCTTGTACAGGCCGGCGTACACGCCGTCCTTCTGAAGCAATTCCTCGTGGGTGCCGCATTCGGTGATGCGCCCGTCGGCAATGGACACAATGCGGTGGGCCGAGCGGATGGTGCTGAGCCGGTGGGCAATGATCAGGGTGGTGCGGCCCTTGGCCAGAGCATCAAAAGCCCGCTGAATTTTTGCCTCCGTGACGGAATCCAGGGCCGAGGTAGCCTCGTCCAGGATCAGCATGGGCGGGTTTTTCAGGAAAATGCGGGCAATGGCAATGCGCTGCTTC
Organism: Clostridiales bacterium; assembly: GCA_022770345.1. Lineage (GTDB taxonomy): Bacteria > Bacillota > Clostridia > Oscillospirales > Oscillospiraceae > Faecousia. Next base: position 7,372 of record JALEII010000108.1, read on the forward strand.
TGTCCGCCGGAAAGCAGGGTCCCCCGCTCCCCCACGAAGGTCTCGAAGCCCTGGGGCATGGCCTGAATATCCTCGTAAATTTCGGCTTTTTTTGCTGCTTCCACGACTTCCTCAAAGGTCGCATCGTCCTTGCCGTAGCGGATGTTCTCGAAAATTGTGTCCGCAAACAGGAACACATCCTGCTGGACGATGCCCAGATTTTCGTGGATGGACCGCTGGGTCACGGACCGGACATCCTGGCCGTCAATACGGATGGCTCCGCCGGTCACATCATAAAACCGGGGAATAAGTTGACATAATGTAGACTTTCCGCCGCCGGAAGGGCCGACGATGGCCACCGTCTCCCCCGGCTCCACGGTCAGGGATACATCGTGCAGCACATCCAGATTCCCGTCATAAGCAAAGGACACGTCGTCCACATCGATACGTCCCCGGACGTTGGTCAGAGGCTTGGCGTCGGACGCATCCTGAATGGTCGGCTCCGTCCGCATGAGCTCCACGAACCGGTTCAGGCCCGCAAAGCCGTTGGCGAACAGCTCGGAGAAGTTGGCCAGCTTCCGCATGGGGTTGATGAAGGAAGCGATATACAGAGAAAACGTCAACAGGTCCCGGTAATCCATCTGGCCCTTCATGGTCAGGTAGCCACCGCAGCCGATGACGATGACGTTCAGGCTGCACAGCAGCAATTCCATAACGCTGGAAAACCGACCCATGGCCTTGTGAAAGGATCGCTTGGAGGTCTTGAACACCTCGTTGGCCGCCCGGAACCGCTCTGTTTCCGCTTCTTCATTGGCGAAGGCCTTGGCAGTGCGGAAGCCGGAGATGCTGGTTTCAATTTCCGTGTTGATGTGCCCCGTCTTTTGCTTTACCCCGGCAGAGGCCTTCCGCATGGAAGAACGCATGGCGAACACAACAATGACGAAAATCGGGATCATCATGCCCACCATCAGCGCCAGCCGCCACTGAATGCGTCCCATGACAATGAGCGCTCCGCAGATGGTCAGAATGGACGTAAGCAGATCCTCCGGGCCATGGTGAGCCAACTCCGTCAGGTCAAACAGGTCGCTGGTCAAGCGGCTCATCAGCACGCCGGTACGGTTCTGGTCGTAAAAATCATAGCTCAGCTCCTGCATATGCCGGAACAGGTCCTCCCGGATGTCCGCCTCCACCCGGATGCCAAAGGTATGGCCGTAGTAGCAGACGATATAATTCAGGAAGGACCGGAGCAGGTAGAAGGCCACCACCACGGCCATGGTGGCGAAAAACACCCGGTATTTTTCGTTGGGCAGCAGGTCATACAGGGCCGTCCGGGTCACCAGAGGGAAGGCCAGGTCAATGAGGGCAATGAGGGTGGCACAGAGGATGTCCATGAAAAAAAGCCCCTTATGCCGCCGGAAATAGCCCAGGAAAATGGCCAGAGGCCGCCTTTTTTGATAATCTTTCGTGGTCATTTCGATTCATCCTTTCTTCCCCCTATTATACGAAAAACCGGCGGAAAATGCAAGGGGTTGCATTCATCCGCCGTGACTGTTACAATAAGGAAAAAGTAAATTCAGGAGGTCCCTATGGACATTTTATATCAGGACGAGGCGCTGTGCGTCTGCATCAAGCCCGTGGGGCTGGATTCCCAAATCGGTGTTCCGGAGGCATTGAAAGCCCAGCTGGGCGGGGAATTTTACCCGGTCCACCGGCTGGACGAAAATGTCGGCGGGGTCATGGTCTACGCCCGCACATCCAAGGCTGCCGCCATGCTTTCCCGGGAAATTCAAGCAGGGACCTTTGTGAAAGAGTACCTGGCCCAGGTCCACGGCACACCCCCGGAGCAGGAGGTATGGGAGGATCTGCTGTTCAAGGACAGCCGTAAAAACAAAGTGTTCGTCGTAAGGCGGGAGCGGGCCGGAGTCCGGAAGGCCAAGCTGGAATTTACCCGAATCCACGCTGGGGAGACCAGTCTGGTGGCCATCCGGCTTTATACGGGCCGGTCCCATCAGATTCGGGTCCAGTTCGCCAGCCGGGGCTTCCCGCTTGTCGGGGACCATAAATACGGCTCCCGGGACGTCCGAACGGCCCCCATGCTGTTCTCCTACCGCATCACCTTCCCCTGGAAGGGGG
>JALEII010000006.1 GCA_022770345.1 Clostridiales bacterium
GCCTCCAGCCGTTCCCGGCTGCCGATATTCGCCTGCCGGAGAATATCCTCCCGCAGGGCGGCGAAGGGGGCATAGCGCTGACGGAACACCGTCAGATCGTCCACGCCCTTAGAGCGAAGCCGTTCTTCCAGCCGGGCCTGACCGAAGCCGTTTGCCTCGGATCCCAGAATTACCATAGCCTCCAACAGCACATTGGGGATCTGCACATATTCCATAAAGAGTACCTCCTGTTATCCGGTGCGTTTTGGAATAGTATAGCACACTTTCCCGGAAAGGCATAGAGAAACTTTTCCGTTTTTTTCCGGGAGCGTGAAAACTTTCCAGATTTTTCCAGAATAGATACTACAGCAGTTGTATTCCTCCTTGACACACCTGTCTTTTCGGAATATAATGACATCAACATATAGATATAGAAGCCAGATATTCCATAGATATATGTTGATTCCACACCGGCAGTTCTCTGCCGGTGCAGAGAAAATTCTTGACGAGAGGAAGAAAAAGATATGATGAAACGTATGACTGCTCTGGTTCTGACACTCTTCTTGGTCATTGGCCTGCTGCCGGTAGTCCGTGCAGCGGAGACCGACGAGAGCAACCAGAACCGGACCGTTTCCGCCACGGAGCTGCCGGGTCAGACCAGGCTCAGTGCCGGAGCAGACAGGGAAGATCCCTCCCTGTCCGCCTATGCCGATACGGATATGGTCACGGTGATCGTGGAGCTGAATGCCCCCTCCCTGATGGACGGCTATTCCGCGTCCACCTTCTCCGCCGAGGAAAGTGCCGGTGCGGCTCTTTCCGACTACCTGACCTCCGCAAGCGCGCAGGCCGCTTCCGAGGCTCTGGTGGAGCAGCAGAACGAGGTACTTGCCCAGTTGGATAACGGTGTGGCCACCTATTCCGCTGACAACACCCAAGTGCCCGTGCAGGTGCTGTCCCAGTGGACCTCCCTGGTCAACGGCATGGCCATCCGCATTCCCTACGGCCGTCTGGCCGAGATCCAGTCCCTGCCCGAGGTGAAGAACGCCTATGTGGCCCACACCTACGAGGCCCCCGCTCCCGCCATCGGCGGCGAGAACAGCACCTACGGTTACAGCTATGACCTGGTGAACCTGTCCACCGCCTGGGGTAAGGGCTACACCGGCAAGGGAATGCTGGTGGCGGTGCTGGATACCGGCCTGGACCTGAACTATGAGGAAGGCAAGGGCGTGACCCGCGTCCACGAGGCATTTACGGAGAATTCCTTCCGTTCCGACGTGTCCGACACGGACCTGCGCTACACCAGCAACAGCCTGAAGGCCATTCTGAACCGAGTGCAGCTGAACGCCACCACCGGTTCGGACGGCGGCAAGATCACCTACTCCGACAACGGCCTTTACAAGAATCGGAAGGTCCCCTTCGCCTTTGACTACGCCGGAAGCGACGGCAACGGCCGGGATCTGAACGTCCAGGCCGGGCAGGACCACGGCGTCCATGTGGCCGGTACCATTGCCGGTTACGCCGAGACCGCCGAGGGCGAGGTCCGCTTCTCCGGCGTGGCTCCCGATGCCCAGCTGATGATCATGAAGGTCTTCCCCGATGGCAACGGCGGTGCCAATGATGCCAACATCTTCAACGCTCTGGAAGACGCCATGAAGCTGGGTGCTGATGTGGTGAACCTGAGCCTCGGCTCCGACAACGGCTTTGCCCACGACGATTCCATCCTGAATACCCTCTACGCCAAGATGGAGCAGGCAGGCATTCTGGTGGTCACCGCCGCCGGCAACAGCGACACTGCCGCCACCAATAATCATTACGGCGGCCACATTCTCGCCTCCAATCCGGAGACCTCCATGGTGGCCTCTCCCTCCGTGTACGACTCCAACCTGTCCGTGGCTTCCTTTAACAATGTTGTGAAGAGTGAAGCCGTGCTGAACTGGAAGGCTGAGGGCGGTACGGACACCTCCGTGGCCTTCACCGACCCCTTCACCACTTCCATGAAAAAGGGCTTCAGCAGCGAGGACTGGGAGGTCATCGCCGTGCCCGGTTACGGCACCTACAACGACTTCTCCGCCGCCGGTTTCAGTTGGTACGGCGGTAAGACCGGTATTGCCCTGGTGAAGCGGGGCGGCGGCCTGAGCTTTGACTACAAGGTCCAGATGGCCCAGTACAGCTTCCCGGGCGTCAAGGCCGTCATCGTCTATGACGAGGACCCGGAGGCCACCACCCTGATCAATATGGGCATGGAGTATGCTACCCTGCCCTGTGCGTTCATTTCCGGTAAGGACGGTGCCGCTCTGGCCGCTGCCTGCGCTGCGGGCAAAGTGACCCTGCGGGTCCAGAAAGAGGACCGCATCAGCGCTTATGAGTCCGCCAGGCAGATGTCCTCCTTCAGTTCCTGGGGCGCAGGTCCCGCACTGGAACTGAAGCCCGACATCACAGCCCCCGGCGGCAACATTTACTCCACCGTCGTTGACCCCCTGTACGCAGGCGGCGACTACACCGGCAGCTATGACATGATGAGCGGTACCTCCATGGCCTCTCCCCATGTGGCAGGCCTCTCCGCACTGGTGGAGCAGTATGTCCGCAAGGGTCTGGCCTGCACGGACACCCTGGAAGCCGCAGCCATCACCAATGCGCTGCTGTCCAGCACTGCCCTGCCTCAGAAGGACCCGGACGGGATGTATTATAGCCCCCGTTCTCAGGGCGCCGGCCTTGTAAATGTAGGCGCAGCCCTGTCCACCCCCGCTTACATCAGCGTGGCGGGTCAGAAGACCGGCAAGCTGGAACTGGGCGACGACCCCGAATACACCGGTCACTTTGACCTGAACTTCCGGGTGAATAACCTGACCGCCGACACCCTGACCTACAACGTGAAGGCCATCGTGCTCTCCGCCGCCACGGAAGAAGCCGACGGCAACACCTACATCTCCAACAGCGAGCAGCTTCTCGGCGAGATGGATCTTGGCACCGTCACCGTGCCCGCCGGCGGCGTGGACGTTTCCAAGAGCATCCGGCTGACCGACGACCAAATCACCAGCCTGAAGGCTCAGTTCCCCAACGGCGCTTATGTGGAGGGCTTCGTGGTCCTCACCGATACCAACGGCGAGAACCCCCAGATTGGTCTTCCGTTCCTGGGCTTCCTGGGCGACTGGACCGCTGCCCCCATCTTTGACTCCGTTCTGTGGACCGATACCCCCGATGACGGCACCGATATCCGGAACAACAAGTCCACCTGGGGCGTCAGCCTGATGGAGAGCGCCTACGTGCTGGAGAACACCCCCCTGGATGTGCAGGTGCTGGGCTCCAATATATTTGACAACGAAGGCAAGGACCAGGTAAAGTTCATTGCCGACAACATCGCCATCTCCCCCAACGGCGACCACATTCTCGACAGTGTCAACGCCGGTGTGCTCTATCAGCTCCGCAACGCCAAGCTGCTGGTGGGCGAGGCCCGGAACAAGGCCACCGGAGAACTGTATTTCCGCAGCTATGCGGCCAACAGCTTCAAGACCTACTATTCCTCCAACTACTCCGCCACGCTCATCTGCTCCACCTTCCTGGACCGGTTCCTGGATGAGTGGGCCGGTACCGACCTGGAGGGCAATCCCCTGCCCAGCGGCACCGAGTGCGTGTACACCATCTACGCCTACACCGACGGCGACTATCCCAGCCATGTGGACGAAACCACCGGCGAGACCGTATATGATTACGACCAGGTCATCCCCGGCGAGAACGAGCCCACCTTTAACGGCCATGCCATGGATATGACCGGCGACATTGTCTCCTTCCCCGTGACCGTGGACACCAACGCACCCAAGCTGGTGGACGGTGCCGTGCATCTGCGCCAGGATGAGGACGGCAACACCTACATGAGCGGCACCTTCACCGATGACGGTGCCTTGGCCTCCGTTAAGGTCTGTCCCCTGGTGAAGATTGTGGACAGCTGGTACGGCACCGTCTCCTACGATGTGGATACGACCCATCCCCTGTATGTCCACAACATTTACGATGCCTCCGTGAAGCAGTTCTCCTTCGAGACCGAGGCCCTGAAGTACACCGGCTCTTATGAATGGACCGGCATTGCCTATGTCTACGGCGGCGACTACGGTGCCAACGACCAGGGCTACGCCGTGATGGTGGCCAACAGCGACGAGGGCATCCAGCTCTCCCAGAACAGCGCCCTGATGTACACCGGCGACGTGCTGCACCTGAGCGTCAACAACAACACCGCCGAGGAAGGTACCCTGGTCCGCTCCTCCAGTGACCCGGCCGTTGCCACTATCGATGCCGATGGTAACATTGAGGCCAAAGCCCCCGGCCAGACGATCATCACCGTGTCCAACGGCACGGCTTCCGCCGTGTGCGTCATCGCCGTGGAAGAAAAACCCACCAAACTGACGGACTTCACTCTGGCCCTGGAGCAATTTGACGGTTTGAAGCCCGCCGGTCAGCTGGAGATCCGGGTCACCGACATTCAGCCCGGCGATGTGGTCCTGGACGATGAGAATATCACCTACCGTCTGGAGCTGGACAACCCTGAGCAGGAAGACCTGTTCACCGTGGAGCGGAGCGATGATCACTCCGCCTTCTACCTGTCCCTGCGTTCCACCGGCACTCCCAAGGACGCCGGTTCCGGCACCCTGTATGTGACCATCGGCGGGATTACCCGCAGCGTGAAATTCAGCTGGGAGGAACTGTACGAAGTTTCTGACCAGGATGACATCATTTCCAGTGGTTTCGACGGTCAAATTCTCTATGTGAACCCCGGTGAGACCATCGATCTCGTTGCCCGGTACAAAAATTCCTCCACCCACAAAATCGTGCCCATCGTTCTCTGGACCGGCGACACCACCAAGGACGAGGCCGCTACCGGCCTGGTACTGGACGGCCCGGCCTACTGCACCGCAGGCGGTGCCTGGACCGGCAAGCTCGTGAACACCGAGGGCTACGCCCTTCCGGAGAGCATCCATATTTACGAGCGCAGTTCCTACGGCTACGACAGCGAGTGGCGCAACAGCGAATACTCCACCCGTTACACCTACGACCCCTCCACCGGTGAGATTTCCTTCTCCAACGGCCCCTTCTCCACGTATTCCACGCTGCTGATCCGTGCCGATGGCGTGGCCAGCGAGGGCAATCCCGCAGGTACTCTCAGCGGAATCGAGTACCCCACCCCCGACGGCCAGTACGGTCCCTTCCAGTGGACCCTGGACAGCGGCTCCGGTACACTGAAGGCTGAAGAGGGCTTCGAGATCAACTACGAAAAGGTCAACGGCGCCCACTTCACCGCCACAGAGCCTGGCGTGAACTGCATCACCGCCGCCAGCAACGACGGCAAGTACGCTCTGCATTACGCCGTTGTATGCCTGAGCGTTCAGGCTGAGAGCCTGAAGCTGGATGCGTTGGACGTGAAGATGGCCGTGGGCGACACCCTGACCCCTGCTGTGACGTTGGATCCGGAGCCCACGCTGGATACCGACAAGGTCCTTCGCTGGACCTCCTTCGCCCCGGAGACCGTCAGTGTGGATGAAAACGGCGTACTCACCGCCCACAAGACCGGCTATGCCCTGGTCAAGGTGGAGCTGGCCAACGATTCCTCCGTGTACAACTACCTGACCGTGTCCGTCACCGGCAAGAGCGCCGTGACCTACACCGACGGCGTAAACGGCGAAGCTTTCGCCGACCAGCGCTATGAGGTGGAGACCGGCGGTTTTACCCCCGCTTTTGTGGGAACCCCGGAACGCACCGGTTACACCTTCACCGGCTGGGACAAGGCCGTTTCTGCCCTGGTTCTGGAGGACACCACCTACACCGCTACCTGGCAGGCCAACACCTACACCGTGACCCTGGAGGCCAACGGCGGTGAGTTGGATTCCAATACCCTGACCGTGACCTTCGGTGCCCCCATGGGTGAACTGCCTGTGCCGACCCTGGCCGGGCACACCTTCCTGGGTTGGTTCGATGCCAACGGCGAAGCCGTGACGGCGGAGACCCTGTACCGGTTCGCCGGGGACAGCGTGTTCACCGCCAAGTGGTCCGAGAACACGCCGCCCACCGAGCCTTCCGTTCCCACGGACCCCACGGAGCCGAAGCCCACCGAACCCAAACCGACTGAGCCGAAGCCCACGGAAAAGCCTACGGAACCCGTTCCTACGGAGAAGCCCACCGAGGCTACAAAACCCGGAACCAGTACCCCCGCTACCGGCGATACCCTGAATGTACCGGTTCTGGTAGCCGTGCTGGTGGTGGCTGCCATCGGCATCGGCCTCCTGCTGTTCTTCCTGCTGCGGAAAAAGAAGGATAAGAAGTAAGCATACCCCCAAATGCGATTTTCCCCCAACGGGTTTTCCCCCGTTGGGGGAAATTTTTGAGTAAAAAGAGGAAAATCTCCCGGCAACGCACTGTAGGGGCGGCGGCTTACGGCCGCCCCTACGCTCAAAGTCGAAAGCCCTGCCGCCCCTCATCCGTCATGGCTTGCGCCATGACACCTTCCCCCAGGGGAAGGCTATCTTTCCCATCTCCGAAAAATTTCTCCCACGCTTCACAAAAAAGTTTTTATAAAGATTTCTTCTGACCCCTTGACAGACAGGAACTATATGTGTAAAATATTGATTAGAAACCAATGAAAGTTTAGGAGATGGATGCCATGACCCAGCGTGAACGACAGATCCTCCAGTGCATCGAGGCAGACCCCATGATCTCCCAGCAGAAGCTGGCCGATCAGCTTGGCATTACCCGCTCCAGCGTGGGCGTGCATATTTACAATCTCATGCGCAAGGGCTACATCGCCGGAAAAGGCTACGTGCTCCGCTCCGGCAGCTATGCCGCCGTTGTAGGCGGCGTGAACATGGACATCGGCGGGCTTGCCTACGGGCCGCTGGTGGCCGCCGACTCCAACCCCGGCAAGATTACCATGAGTCTGGGCGGCGTGGGCCGGAACATCGCCCACAATCTGTGCCTGATGGGCGTGGACGTGCGGCTGCTCACCGCCTACGGCGACGACGTGTACGGTGAAAAGGTCAGCGCCTCCTGCTCCGAAACCGGCATCGACATCACCCACGCCCTGCGGGTCAAGGGCGGCACCACCTCCACTTACCTCTTTATCTCCGGTCCCGATGGGGACATGGCCATGGCCCTTTCGGATATGGCCATCTGCGATCAGATCACTCCGGGCTACCTGTCCTCCAACCTGACTGTGCTGCAAAATGCACAGGTCATCGTCTGCGACACCAACATCCCTCAGGAGAGCCTGATTTTTCTGGCGGAAAACGCCAAGGTCCCCATTTTCTGCGACCCGGTATCCACGGCAAAGGCCGAAAAGCTGCTGCCCATCCTCTCCAGAATCCACACCCTGAAGCCCAATAAGCTGGAAGCGGAGCTGCTCTCCGGCGTGCCTATCCACAGCCACGGCGACGTGGAAGCCGCCGCCAAGGCCCTGCTGGACAAGGGGGTCCACCGGATATTCATCTCCATGGGCGCCGACGGAATGTATGCCGCCACTGCCGAGGAGCAGTTGTGGCTGCCCAACCTGCCCGGCCGCATGATAAACACCACCGGCTGCGGCGATGCCGCCATGGCAGCTCTGGTCTGGGCCTATCTGGAAGGCACAGACCTGCACGGGTCTGCGCTGGCCGGTCTGGCCGCCGGGTCCATTGCCATGGAAAGTCAGCAAACCATCAATCCCGCCATGAGTGCTACGGCGCTGCGTAACCGCATGGCGTTGGCATAAAAGATTTTTATTCGGAAAGGTTGTTTTCTTTATGAGCATCAATAAGTATCTGGACGTAAAACCCGAAGTTGCCGAGGCCATTGCCGCCGGGAAGCCCGTTGTGGCTCTGGAATCCACCATCATCTCCCACGGTATGCCCTACCCTCAGAACGTGGAGACCGCTCTGAAAGTGGAGCAGATCATCCGTGATAACGGCGCTGTGCCCGCTACCATCGCCATCATCGGCGGCCGCCTGAAGGCCGGTCTGACCTCCGAGGAAATTGAATACTTCGGCAAGAAGGGGCATGCCATCGCCAAGGCTTCCCGCCGTGACCTGGCCGTTCTGTGCGCCCGCGGCGAGGACGGCGCTACCACTGTGACCACCACCATGATGATCGCCCACATGGCCGGCATCAAGATTTTTGCCACCGGCGGTATTGGCGGCGTGCATCGCGGCGCCGAGAAGACCATGGACATCTCTGCCGACCTGGAAGAACTGAGCCAGACCCCCGTGATGGTGGTCTGCGCCGGTGCAAAGGCCATCCTGGACCTGGGCCTGACCCTGGAGTACCTGGAAACCCACGGTGTGCCCGTCATCGGCTACGGCACCGAGAAGCTGCCCGCTTTCTACTCCCGTGAGTCCAAGTTCAACGTGGATTACCGCATCGACACCCCGGAAGATCTGGCCAAGAGCTTCAAGGCGCAGCGGGACCTGGGCCTGACCAACGGTATGCTGGTCACCAACCCCATCCCCGAGCAGTACGCCATGCCCTCCGACGTGATCAACAAGGCTATCGATCAGGCCGTGGCCGAGAGCGTGGAGCAGGGCATCCATGGCAAGGAGTCCACTCCCTTCCTGCTGGCCCGTGTGGCCGAGCTGACCGGCGGCGATTCCCTGCACTCTAACATCGAGCTGGTGTTCAATAACGCCCGCCTGGCCGCCAAGACCGCCGTTGCTTACTGCAATCTGTAATTGCTGAAACGTATTTCCTCTCCCCGGATGAAAATTCTGGGGAGAGGATTTTTGTCGTAAGAAGAGCCGCGGCAGGGCTGACGAATGGGGGCGGGACGTAGTCGGTTATTCCGTGTAGGGGCGGGGCATGCCCCGCCCCTACAACGCCATGTCATCAGATTTTCAGGAAATCCAGACATTACACCCCCTCAGTCTGCCCATAGGGCAGACAGCTCCCCCTACACCGGGGAGCCATTGCCACGCCGTCAGTTTTCCTCCACATTCCCTCCCTCTGAACATCCCCCTTGCATTTTTCCTTGAAATTTGCCATACTTTATGCGGTTAGTTGTATCTAACCAAGGAGGTATTTCCATGCAGACTGACTACAAAAACTGGGTCCCCAAGGGCATGGTCAAGGCCCTGGCCCTGGCTACCTGCATTTGCGCCGTGTTCCTTTTCGTCTTGACGGCCGCCGTCACCGTGGCCCCCTCGGCGGCCCGCTGGGTGGGCTTCGGCGTGTTCCTGATGGGCTTCCTGGCCTGCGGTACATCCCTGCTCTGGGCCATCGTGGCCTACCGGGCCTTTTCCTACACCGGCAAGCAGCAGCTTTCCCGGCACATCATCAACGCATTGCAGGTTATGTAAACCTTTCCGATAACGCTAAGGGCCTGGACGTGGGCTGCGGCAGCGGCGCACTGACTATTGCCTGCGCCAAGAGGAATCCCAAGGCCCATTTCACCGGGGTTGACCGCTGGCGCAAAGAATACGCCGACTATTCCCAGGCCCTGTGCTTCCGGAACGCCATGGCCGAGGGCGTGAACAACGCTTTTTCCGTCCAGGAGACGCCAACGCCCTGCCCTTTGCGGACGGAACTTTTGATGCGGTGGTCAGTAATGATGTCTACCATAACATCTCCGGCAAGAATAAGCAGGCCCTCCTGCTGGAGAGCCTGCGGGTGTTGAAAAAAGGCGGAACATTTGCCATCCACGATCTCATGTCCCCTATGCGCTATGGCGACATGAACGCCTTCCGGCAGAAGCTGCTGGACATGGGCTACGAGAAAGTGGACCTCTTCGACACCACGAAGTTGTTCTTCCGCTCCCCCGCCGAGGCCCGCCTCCTGGGCCTGAAAGGGTCTACATTGCTCCTTGGGAAAAAAGAATGAAATCATTTGGCGGGACCGGAAGCTTCCGGTCCCGCCAAGTTTTCAGATACTGCCGGTTTTTAGTCTCTCCGGAGGGCTTCGATGGGGTTCAGGTTGGCCGCTTTTACGGCAGGCAGCAGGCCGAAGATCACGCCGATGAGCATGGAAAACAGCACAGCGACCAAAATAGCCGGTACGCTGATGGCCACGGGAATATCCATCATTTTGGAGATCAGTTCCGAAAGGCCCACACCGCTGAGCACGCCGATGATGCCGCCCAGGCTGGTCAGCACTGCCGCTTCCGTAAGGAATTGCAGCCGGATACGGCGCTTCTTGGCCCCGATGGCCTTTTTCAGGCCAATCTCGCTGGTCCGCTCAGTGACGGACACCAGCATGATGTTCATAACGCCGATACCGCCCACCAGCAGGGAAATGCTGGCGATCCAGATCAGCTGGGTATTGGTGGACTGGCTCATGTTCTGCAGCTGCTGGGCCTGCTCCAGCATATCCTGGGAGCGATAGTCAAACTTGCTGTCGGTGCCGACAATTTGGCTGGAAGTCAGCAGCTTGGCGGCTTCCTGACCGGCGGTGGTCATCACGTCCGTGTGGGTGGTCTTGATGGCCACGGTCTGGGGCTCGTCAAACTGATACGCCGTGGGCCAGACGGCGTCGGGCATATACATGGCCCCGCCGGAGGTTTTCGCATAGAGGTTATAGTCCGACATGCTGTTGATGGTGGGGGTGAACTCCTCCCGAAGGGCAATGACGCCCACCACGGTGAACACGTCTCCGTTGATCTCCACGCTGCGGCCGATGGGGTCGTCTCCGCCGAACAGACTGGACTGGACCGTGGAATCCACCAGCAGAACCTTGCGGAAATTCTTGTAGTCGTTCTCGTTGAAGCCCCGGCCCCGGATGACCTGGTAGCCGTACACGCTCAGGTAGTCCGTATCGATGCCGTACATGCTGCCGGAGAAGGAAGTGGCCTTGTAGTACACGCTGTCGGCATTCTGACGGCTGGTGTACAGGGAGACCCTCTCCACGCCGGAAACGTCCAGAAGCTGCTTTTTGGTATCCTGGGAGATGATCCGCACCCCGTCGGGGATGCCGTTCCAGCTCATGTCGTAGGCATAGCCGTCCTGGTTCAGCTGTACCGTCACCACGTTATTTCCGGCACCGATGAGGTTCTGCTTGATCTGCTCGTTGGTGCCCTTGATGGTGGAGACGATGGTAATGATGGCAGCAATGCCGATGATGATGCCCAGCATGGTCAGAACGCTGCGCATTTTGTGGCCCCAAATGCCCTGGAAGGCCAGACGAATATTCTCAATCATTTCTGTGCCTCCTTAGTAGCCATAGAGTTCGCTCAGGTCGCCGGCTTCCGTCGGTGCACCTGCCACCACGTTCTTCCCGTAGGGGAAAGCAATCTGATCCGTGACGCTGAGGCCTGAGCGAATTTCATAGTATTCGCCGCCCCAGAGGACCTTGCCGGTGGTCACGGTCCGCTTTTCCAGCTTTCCGTCCGCCCCGGCCACATACACATAGTATGTGCCGTTTTCCGAACGGAGGAAGGCGGTCTGTAAATAAACGCCGCCGGTTTCGCCGCCCTCGGAATACTGAACGTTTACATAATTTCCTTCCTGCAGGTCCGCACTGCCGTCCACATAGACGGTCATGGGATAGTAGGAAATATTCGGGTTGCTGTCGCCCATGTAGCCATCATCGGTGGAGGGATAGTCCCCGATGGACTGGACTGTGCCGGTAATGACGGAGCCGGAGCTCCAGTCATTGATGGTCACTTCCTGGCCGATTTTGACCGTCTCCCGGTCCCATTCGCCGATGGTGCACTGAATATAGAAGCCACCGCCGCCGGAGACTTTCAGGAAGGGCGTAGAGTTGATCTTGGCATCCTCCTCTGTGGTCAGGCTGACCACCGTGCCGTCAAAGTCGGCAGTGATTTCGCCGCTGTCCATTTCCTTCTGCATGATCTTGTAGGCATTTTCGGCGGTCTTGATCTGGAATTCCGTGTCCCGGATGGTCTTTTCCTGTTCACTGCGCATCTGGGCAATCTGGGCGGCAGTGTAGCCGCTGCCGATGTCGATGTCCGGCTCGGTAGGCTCCACGGGGGTGTCTTCAACGGGGTCCTTGACGCCGGAGGCATCGAAGAACTGGAACACAAAGCTGCCGCCATTGGTGAACACATGGAGGCCCTGCCAGGTCAGATTGGCCCCCTTGGACAGATTCTCCTCCGTGACCTTAAAGACCACATAAAAATCCTGCACCTCCGGCTTTTCCGGCTCGGTGGGCTTGGTGGGGTCCGTGGAGGGCTCCGTGGGGTCGGTGGAAGGTTCCGTCGGATCGGAAGATGGCTGAGTGGGGTCCGTGCTGGGGTCCGTAGGAGCCGTGGTCGGCTCAGTGGTCCCGGAAGGAGCGGTGGTCTCGTCCTCCGCCGCCTGGGCCGCCGGGGCCTCCGTCGCTTCCGTGGGCTGGGTGGGGATCAGGGCCGCCTGGCGTTCCTGTGCAGCCTGCCGCAGTTGGCCCAGGAGGGTATCTTCAATGCCTACACTGCTGTTCAGCCAGCAGATAAGGGGATTTTCCGCCGTTCCGACAGCCTGATTGCCCCCAAGGAGCTGATAGTGGCCGGAAATGGGGGTCCCCTGGTCCGGGGGCACCGGGTCCGTGGGCTGGGTGGGGTCCGGAATGACCATGGGCTTCATATTGTTGATCTCTGCCAGCCGGTCGTAGGCGTTTTGCAGGTCTACTTTCAGCTTTTCCACTTCCAGGCGCTTCCGCTCCAGGGAAAGGTCGTTGAGGGTGGTGTCGAAGCGCATCAGTACATCGCCCTTCTTCACGGTGTCGCCCTCTTTCACCAGCACCTCGGAAACGGTCTGGGTGGAGCTTAGAAATACGGTCTGGATACGGTCCGTAGACACCGGGCCGTAGGTCTCCTTGGAGTCACCCCAATAGCTGTCCATGCCCACGCTATAAAAGTCGTAGACCTTCACCGGGGCCACGTTGCTTTTCCGGAAATGGCTCCACAGGCCCAGCCCCAGAGCCGCTGCGGCAACTACCGCCGTGACGCTGATGACAATGGACTTGACTTTTTTACGCTTCTGCATGGTCTGCGCCTCCTTCCGGCTCCGCCGAAGTCCGCAGCTCGCCGTCCAGAATATGATAGGTCTTATCCGCACAGGCGGCAATGGCCGGCTCGTGGGTAATCATAAGGATGGTCATGCCCTGGTCGCTGAGATGGCGGAAAATGTCCATGATCTGGTTGCCCGCTTTGGTGTCCAGTGCGCCGGTAGGCTCATCGGCCAGAAGCAGCGTGGGATTGCCCACCATGGCCCGGGCGATGGCTACCCGCTGGCACTGTCCGCCGGAAAGCTGGTTGGGCAGGAAATTCATCCGCTCCCCCAGGCCTACGGCCTCCAAGGCCGCAGCGGCCCGCTCCCGGCGCTCCTTCACGCCCACGCCCGCATACAGCAGCGGCAGGGCCACATTGTCCAGAGCATTCATCTTGGGCAGCAGGTAAAAGCCCTGAAACACGAAGCCGATATACTTGTTCCGAATCTCCGCCAGGGCGTCATCGGACAGGTCCTGCAGGTTCTCCCCGTTCAGCGTGTAGCTTCCGGAGGTAGGCAGATCCAGGCAGCCGATAATGTTCATCAGGGTGGTCTTGCCGGAGCCGGAGGGGCCCATGATGGCCAGGTAGTCCCCCTGCTCCACGGTCAAATCAATATGCTTGAGGACGTGGACAGGCTCCTTGCCCTGGATATAATCTTTACAGATGTCCTTTAATTCCAGAATGGCCATTTAACCCACCTCGATGCCGCCGTTTATCATGCCGGTGTCCACACCGCTGTTCATGCCGCTGTTCATGCCGTCCTCCGGGATGGTCTCGGCAGGCTTCTCCCGGGTGGTGGCTGCGCCTTCCACGCAATTT
The DNA here is from genome assembly GCA_022770345.1 of Clostridiales bacterium. GTDB lineage: Bacteria > Bacillota > Clostridia > Oscillospirales > Oscillospiraceae > Faecousia. The sequence goes on from JALEII010000006.1 coordinate 13,727, forward strand.
TCGTCCGGATAGGCCACATAGTCGGACTCGCTGAGGCCGTCGGTAACGGCGTAGGTGTCCGTCATGGCATCATACTCGCCCAGGGTCACGGTGCGCTTCTCCAGCTTGCCGTTCTTCTCGGCCCAGACGTAAGTGCTGCCGTCGTCGTTAAAGGCTACGAAGGCGCTGCTGAGCCGCAGGCCGGTCAGGTCCTCGCCGCTGTCCAGAGCCAGATAGACGTGCTGGCCCAGAATCAGGCCGTCGGTGCTGTCCAGCTCCACATAGAAGGGGTAGCGGCTGCTGGAATTCATACTGGAAGAACTGCTGTCGGAAATATAATAATTATTGGAGTTATTCTGGGTGGGATTCTCGTAATCGATGGTGGTAATCGTTCCGGTCCAGCTGTCGTCATTGGTCCGGGAGAGAATTTTCACCCGGGTCCCCACGGTGAAGCTGCCCCGCTGCAATTCGCCCAGGGTCCCCTGGACCCGGAAGGAACCGGCCTGCTGGATGGTGATATAAGCCTGCTCCCGGCCATACTGGTCGGTGGTGCTTTCGTTGATGGCCTGGATCTGGCCGTCCACGGGAGACGTGACCACCGCATTTTCCAACAGGGCCTCGGACTTGGCCACGTCGGTCTTTTTCGCTTTCAGATTCAGTTCCGCCTCCTTCAGATCCACCTGCATGGTCTGGATCTGGACGGTATAGGCCAGCTGCTGGCTGCTGCCCGCATTGGCCCGCTGGTTCTCCAGTTCGGAAATCTGGTCCTTATAGTTCTCGATGGTGGCCTCCAGCTGCTCCTGCTCCAGCTTCTGCTTATCCAGGTTCAGCTGCAGCTGTTCGGTGTCATAGGAGAACAGCTGGTCGCCGGTTTTCACGGTGTCCCCGGCTTTCACAAACAGCTCACCCACGGTCTTATCGGCGTCCCGCTGAATCTTCGTGACGTTCTCCGCGACCACAACGCCAGGGAACCGGTCTCCATCGGTGATGCCAAAGCCGCTCAGGTCCCCTACATTCTGTACATACACGCCGCCGGTCTTGCCGGAACAGGCCACCAGGCTCAGGCTCAAGGTCAGGACCAGAATGGCCGCAATGCAAGTTTTTTTCATCTTCCGAAACCTCCTCATGGGTCTTTTGGTTGGCTACATTATACCCGAAAGGGTCCGCCTTGACAATCGTCCAAACCTTAAGTTTCTCTTAAATCTTTTCCAAAAACATGCCTGAACAAACGCACCCCGGCGCATAGCATATGCGCCGGGGTGTTGCATATCCACTTCTTATTTCTTGACCAGGTACTTCCGCATATCCAGGGACACGGCCACCAGAATGATGGCGCCCTTGATGATGTAAAGGCTGGAAGAGTCAACGCCCAGCATGGTCAGGGCCACGAAGATGAGCCGCAGCACGACCACGCCCAGAATAATGCCGCTGATCTTACCGGTACCGCCGACGAAGGACACGCCGCCAATGACGCAGGCTGCGATGGCATCGCACTCGGCGTTCAGGCCGGTGTTCATGGCCACGGTGCCCACTCGGACTGCCTCGATGTAGCCGGAGTAGCCGTACATGGCACCAGCCAGGGCATGGACCATCATCGTAGTCATGAACACGTTCACGCCGGAGACCCGGGCGGCGTCGGCATTGGAGCCAACGGCGAACATATTCTTGCCGAAAACGGTTTTGTTCCAGACGAACCACATAACAACCGTGACGATAACGGCATAGAGCACATACCAGGGAATAGCAATGTTGCCCAGGCGGAACATAGTGCCGCCCACGAAGTCCTTATACTGCTGGCTCAGGCTGGAAATAGGCTGGGAGTTGTTGCCGTTCAGGCTGAAGAACCAGATAATGACGCCGTAAATAAGCAGCTGGGTGGACAGGGTGACGATGAAAGGATGCAGACTGAACTTGGCCACAAAGAAGCCGTTCAACAGACCGATCAGGAAGCCCACGGCAATGGCGATGAGCAGGGTCAGGCCGATCCACCACCACTTGGAGCTGTCGGGCAGCATGGTGAACATCTTGTTGGCGAAGTCCATTTTCTGCAGCAGCACCGCAGAAACGGCAGCAGTCAGGCCCTGAATACGTCCGGCGGACAGGTCCGTTCCGGTCAGGACGATACAGCCTGCGATGCCCAGTGCCATGGGCAGGTAAGCGGCTACCTGGTTGATGAGGTTCGCCAAAGAACCCAGGGTCAGGAAGTTATCCGTGCGGATGGCGGTGTAAATGATGAACACCAGCATCACGATGTATAGTGCGTTATTCAGGAAGCCGTCCAGGATGAACCGGCGCTTGTCCTTTGCGTCCATGGTACGGAACTGAGCAGAAGTTCTTTGAATGGTGGAAATGGGGTTTTTCATACTTTTGCCTCCTTAGACATACTTGGCGGCCAGCGTCATAATGGCCTCCTGGCTGGTGTTCCGGGCATCGACCTCACCGGCCACCCGTCCGCCGGACATGACCACGATCCGGTCACACACGCCCAGCAGCTCCGGCATTTCCGAGGAGACCATCACCACAGTCTTGCCGTTGTTGGCCAGGTCCAGAATGAGCTGATAAATTTCGTACTTGGCACCCACGTCAATACCACGGGTGGGCTCGTCCAGCAGCAGCACCTCCGGGGCCGTCAGCAACCACCGGCCAATGATGACCTTCTGCTGATTGCCGCCGGACAGGGAACGAATTTTCGTCTCCTGAGAGGGGGTCTTGGTGTGCATCGCGTCAATATAGCGCTGGGTATCCTCCCGCTGGGACTTCTCGCTGAGGAACATTCCGCCTTTCAGATGCCGGTCCAGGCTGGAAATAACCGTGTTGTCCCGGATATTCAGCACGCCGAAAATGCCGGTGGCCCGGCGCTCCTCGGTGAGCAGGGCAAAGCCGTTCTTGATGGACTCTCCGGCGTTCCGGTTCAGGCAGGGCTTGCCGTCCAGGGTGATGGTCCCTTCCTTCCGGGTGCGGATGCCGAAAATGCTTTCCAGGGTCTCGGTCCGGCCGCTGCTGTCCAATCCGGCCAGGCCCAGGACCTCGCCCCGGCGGGCCTCAAAACTCACGTCCCGAAGCTGATTGTACATACCCGTCAGATGCTCCACCTTCAGGGACACGGCGCCGGGCTTGTTGGTCTTCGGCGGGAACTGATTGGTCAGCTCCCGGCCCACCATCAAACGGATGATGTCGGCCATTTCCAGCTCGCTGGCGGGCCGGGTGGCCACCCATTTACCGTCCCGCATGACGGTAATGGTATCGGAGATGCGCTTGATCTCCGCCATTTTGTGGGAAATATAGATGATGCCCACGCCCCTCTGCCGGAGCATATTGATAATGCGGAACAGATGCTCCACTTCTTCCTCCGTCAGGGAGGAGGTGGGCTCGTCGAACACGATGACCTTGGAGTGGTAGGAAACGGCCTTGGCGATCTCCACCATCTGCCGCTGGGAAACAGGCATGGAGCCCATGATCTGGTGTGGATCCACGTCGATTCCCAGCTCCTGGAACACGGCCATGGTGTCCTTGAACATTTTCTTTTCGTCCACCAGTCCCAGCTTCGTGGGATAGCGACCCAGCCACAGGTTGTCCATGACGGAGCGTTTCAACGCCTGATTCAACTCCTGGTGGACCATTGCCACACCATTGTCCAGAGCCTCCTTACTGCTCTTGAAGTCGATCTCCCGGCCCTGGAGATAAATGTGGCCTTCGTCCTTATTATAGATGCCGAACAGGCACTTCATCAGGGTGGATTTGCCTGCGCCGTTTTCGCCCATCAGGGCATGGACCGTACCGGCTTCCACCTCCAAGGATACATGATCCAGCGCTTTCACGCCGGGAAAGGTCTTGGTAATGTCTACCATTTTCAGGAGAACTTCCTGCTGTGCCATTGGGGTTCCTCCTTTGCGAGAATATTGGCTTTTAGCGGGACGAACCGGCAGAACTTCGCAGCTCTCTGCGACACTCTGCCGGGCCGTCCACGCAAATGAGAAAGGGGAAGCTGCCGCCGGAACGGCAGCTTCCCACAGATTCGGAAATTATTCGCCGGTATAGGGAGCGTAGGCCACGTACAGCTTGGAGG
>JALEII010000050.1 GCA_022770345.1 Clostridiales bacterium
GGACCACAACGAGGCCGCCCAGTCCGTCCCCGGTCTGGAAGAAGCGGAAATCCTGGAAATTATCGATCATCACCGGCTGGCCGACATCCAGACCACCGGACCCATTTACGTCCGCAACGAGCCGGTAGGCTCCACCAATACCATCATTGCCAGTATGTTCCAGGACCGGGGCCTGATGCCCTCGGAGAATATGGCAGGCATGATGGCGGCGGCCATTCTTTCCGACACCGTCATGTTCAAATCCCCCACCTGCACCGAACGGGACCGGCGGACCGCCGAGCGGATGGCCCGGATCGCCAACGTGTCCCTGGACGAGGTGGGCCGGGAAATTTTCTCCGCCTCCGCCGGGAACAAGACCGTGGAGGACCTGCTCTTCACGGACTACAAGGAATTCCACATTGCGGGCCATAATCTGGCCGTGTCCCAGATCACCTGCGTGGACAGCCCCAGAATGTTGGAGCGGAAGGACGAGTTCCTGGCCCTCATGGAAAAGACCGCTCGGCAGAAGGGCTTCTCCATGGTCATTCTGATGCTCACGGACGTGCTGCTGGAAGGCACGCAGATCATCTATTGGGGAGACGACGACGTGATCCGGCAGGCCTTCAACGTGACCCCCAAGGATAACACCGTGTTCCTGCCTCAGGTCATGAGCCGGAAGAAGCAGATCATTCCCACTCTGTCCGCTATGTGGGGCTAAAAATATGGGCTTTTCCACACTGTTGGGCAACGAACGGCTGAAGGAAAACCTGACCCGTTCCCTGAAAAAAGGCCATATTTCCCACTTTTATCTCATTTCCGGCCCGGAAGGTTCCGGCAAGCATACGCTTGCCCACCTGCTCGCCGCCGCCATTCTCTGCCAGAGCAAGGAGCCGCCCTGTATGTCCTGCCACGTCTGCCGCCGGGTGCTGGAGGACATCCATCCGGACGTCATTTGGGTGGAGGACAAGGACAAAAAGACCGTCACCGTGGACCTGATGCGCCAGGCCCGGGCGGATGCTTTCATCCGTCCCAACGAGGCGGCCTATAAAATTTATGTGATCCCCAGAGCCCAGGATATGCGTCTGGAAGCGCAGAACGCCTTGCTGAAAATCCTGGAGGAGCCGCCGGAATACGCCGTGTTCCTGCTGCTGGCGGACAATCCCAACAAAATGCTGCCGACCATCCGTTCCCGCTGCACGGCGCTGAATCTCAACGCCCTTCCGGAGGAGACACTGCGTTCTGCTCTGCACAGGGAGTTCCCGGAGGCGGCAAAAGAGACGCTGGAAAGCGCTCTGGAGCGGTCCGGAGGCTTCCTGGGCCAGGCCAAGGCCTTGATGACCCAGGCGGAATCTCCCCAGACGAGACAGTTCGTGGAGGTGTACCTGACCGGGAAGGACCGGGACTATGCCGAGCTGCTCTGCCCCATGGAAAAATGGAAGCGGGACCAGCTGGCCCAGGAGCTGACCGCCTGGCGGACCCTGCTGGCTGACGCACTGCTCTCCCGTGGGGGAATGCGGGCATCCTCCCCCTTGGCGGCGAAAATCGCAGAAAAGCGACAGGGCGGCGACCTGCTCTCTGCCGTGGACGTGCTGCAAAAAGCCATTGACTACACGCAGGGCAACGTTTCTCCCGCCGCCGTGTGCGGCTGGCTTTTCTTCGCCCTGCGACAATAAAGGAGACATTCATGGAAGAACAAATGGAAAAAGAACAGCGGCAGGTGGTGGACGTCCAGTTCCGCCCGGGCCAGAAGGTCTACTTTTTTGACCCCAACGGCCTGACCCTGGCCGCCGGGGACCATGTGATCATCGATACTGCCCGTGGTGCGGAATTTGGCACCTGCGCATCCGGCGTCCATAAGGTGGATGCGGCCACGCTGGTGGCCGCCCTGCGGCCCGTGCTGCGGAAGGCCACCGCTCGGGACGAGCGTATTCTGCAGGACAATCAGGCGAGAGAAAAGAAGGCCTATGCCTTTTGCCAGGAAAAGATCGCCTATCTGGGACTGGATATGCAGCTGGTCAGCGCCGAGTGCGCCTTCGACGGCAGCAAAATTCTTTTCTTCTTCACCGCCGACGAGCGGGTGGACTTCCGGGAGCTGGTGAAAATGCTGGCTTCTGCCTTCCATACCCGCATCGAGCTGCGCCAGATCGGCGTCCGGGATAAGGCGAAAATGGTGGGGGGCTTGGGCATTTGCGGGCGGCCCTTCTGCTGCTCCAGCTTTTTGAGCGATTTCCAGCCTGTGTCCATCAAAATGGCCAAGACCCAGAATCTGAGCCTGAACCCCACGAAAATCTCCGGTACCTGCGGGCGGCTGCTGTGCTGCCTGAATTATGAGCAGGCGGCCTACGAGGACCTGATCAAACGTTCCCCCAAGGCGGAATCCTTTGTGGATACTCCGGAGGGCCGGGGGACCATCACGGAGGTGGAATTGCTGCGCAGCCGGGTGAAGGTTCGCATGGAGGAGGATCCGGATACCATCTCCACCTTCCCCATTGACGAAATTGCCGTCCTCCGCAACGGCCGGGCCAAAAAGAACGACCCGCCCATCCCGGTGGACCTGGCGCCCATTTCCGGTTCCGGCAAGCGGCCCCGGATTGCGCCTGCTCCGGAGGCGGCTCCGGTGCTGGAGGCCATCCGCTTCCGCTATTCCACGGACACCATCGCCGAGGAGCAGGTGGAGGAGCAGGAGATCGTCGCCGATCCGGTCCGGGAGCCGAAGGACGAGGAGAACCGCAAACGCCGCCGGAACAATCCCCGGAAGGGCCGCACCGGCGTGGAGCCGTCGGACGAGATGCCCAAGCCGGAGAAGCAGCAGCCCCAGAACAAGCCGAAGAAGCCTGCCAAGGGCAAGTCCCGGAAGCAGGAGGGTCAGAAGCCCAACCGTTCCAGGCAGGACCGGAAGGCCGACAACGGACAGAATCCGGCCCAGGGAAATGGTCAGAATTTTGCCCAGGGCGGCCCGAACCAGACCGGGGAGGGCGAAGCCTCCGGAGCGCCGAGAGGCGAAAGTCGCCGCCCCCGCCGTCCCTATAACCGCCGCCCCAGGAACCAAAAGGCCGAAGGAAGCGGAGAATAAGAAAGAAAAACCGCTCACCCCAACCGGGTGAGCGGTTTTTAGAGAAAAAGGAAGACGGAAATAAAATGTCGCCACCCCCTGCAAAGTTTCGCCGGAGGTGCATATCAGAAAAAACCCCGTTACCGGGGCTTTTTCGCTAACTTCTTATAGAGCCGCACCAGGCGGGGGCGGTTATAGCGCTGGATGAGCATGAAGGGAAAATTGCCCAGGATGCACAGTGCGTAGGCAACCCAGCCCCAGGGGCCGGGCCAGATCCGCAGCACGAACAGCGATGCGATCATCAGCGCAAAATGTACGAACTCCGCCACGCAGGATTCCTGAATGAGCCGCCAGGTGCTTTCCGCCGTAGGCCGTCCGGCCACCTCTTTCCGGACCATATCCGGGCAGATTTTGCTCATGTCCGGTACCTTGTCCTTCCAGCTCTGAATGCCGATGACCTTGTAAATCTGCCCGTCCTTTTCCCATTTCCAGGGCTTGTAGGGGAACCGCTCCGGGGAAAACCAGGCCCTCGGCAGGGCGTTGCCCAGGTAGTGGGAGGCGATGCCGATGCCTGCCACATACAAAATACAATACAGCAGTCTCATGGACTACCTCCCTCTTTTTGACAATAAATTACCAATGAATTATGAACAAATCATGAACAAACCGCCGGAATCTTGCGATTTTTAAGATTCGTGCTATAATATTCGAAAATCCCTGTGATGAGGACGGAATGTCATGAAAAAGATGCTCTTTGTGATGAACCCTTACGCCGGACAGCGCCGGGCCAACCGGTATCTGGCCGATATCCTATCGATCTTCAACCGGGCCGGTTACCGGGTGGAGGCTTATATGACCGGCGCCCGGGGCGAGGCCACGGACATCGTCCGGCAATATGCCCCGGAAATGGACCTGGTGGCCTGCTGCGGCGGCGACGGTACCTTCAACGAGACCGTCAACGGCCTCCTGCACAGCGGGGCCGACATCCCTGTTGGGTATATCCCCGCCGGGTCCACCAATGATTTCGCCGCCAGCCTGGGCCTGCCCACCAACATTTTGCAGGCGGCGGAGACCGTGGTCACCGGGGAGCCCTCGACGCTGGACGTGGGCAAATTCGGCGGCCGGTATTTTTCCTATGTGGCCTCCTTCGGGGCCTTCACCCGTACCAGCTACGCCACGCCCCAAAGCGTGAAAAACGCCCTGGGCCATGCGGCTTATATTCTGGGGGGCATTTCCGAGCTTTCCCAGCTGAGGACCGAGCATGTCAAATTGCAGCTGGACGACGAAATGGTCGAGGACGATTTTCTCTTTGGCGCCGTCAGCAACTCTACCAGCGTAGGGGGCGTTTTGTCCCTGGACCCCAAGCAGGTGGACCTGCGGGACGGGAAATTCGAGGTGTTGCTGCTCCGGTCCCCCAGAGAGTTGGGGGAGTTGTCCGAGTGCATCCGGGCTGTGCAGACGGCAGAATATAACTGCAAAATGCTGACCTTCACCCCCGCCAGCCGCATTACAATCTGGGCCGATGCCGGGATGCCCTGGACGCTGGATGGGGAAATGGAGCCGGGCCACGAGGAAGTGACCATCGAAAATATCCACTGCGGACTGAAAGTGATGTGCAAGCCATGCTAAATACCACACTCTGCTATATCACCCGGGGCGATCAGGTGCTGATGCTTCACCGGGTCAAGAAGGAAAACGACCTGAACCACGACAAGTGGATCGGTGTGGGCGGAAAATTCTTAGAGGGCGAAAGCCCGGACGACTGCCTCCTGCGGGAAACAAAAGAGGAAACGGGCCTGACCCTGACCCGGTGGCAGTGCCGGGGTGTCGTGACCTTCCTCAGCGACCGGTGGGAGGGGGAATATATGTACCTGTTCACCGCCGACGGCTTTACGGGCAGCGAGATCGAGTGCAACGAAGGGGACCTGCAATGGGTCAGCCGGGCGTTTCTGAACCGGCTTCCCAAATGGGAGGGCGACGCCATTTTCCTGGATCTGCTGTGGAAAAATGCGCCGTTTTTCCTGCTGACATTGCGCTACGAGGGGGAAAAACTGGTGGAGGCTGTCCTCAACGGGGAGCGGATCAGGGGATAAGACAGAGCATGCAGCCTTACCGGAACGGGGCATGCCCTGTTCCTACCGTGCCACGCCGGAGGCGCTTTTGCACCTCCTTCGGTGTTTCCGCATAGGATTCCACCGGAGGCGATGCTTATGCCCATTGTGGATACCACGATCCCCATTACATCCGCACGCTGCGACGAGGCGATCCGGGCCCTGACGGAGCGCTACCCCTTCCTGCGCAGCGAGGAACTGACCACCACGGTCTTTCAGCGGCCCGTGCGGACCCTGGTAGCCGGGAACGGCAATCGAAAAGTTCTCTACACGGCCGCCCATCATGCCAACGAGTGGATCACTGCCTATGTGCTTCTGCGTTTTGCGGAGGACCTGGCGGAGGCGGTGGAGCAAAACGGGGAAATTTTCGGTCTGCCCGCCCGGGAATTGCTGGAAGCGGCCACGATTTACATGGTCCCCCTGGTGAATCCCGACGGGGTGGACCTGGTGGCGGGGGCCATCCCCGCCGGGGACCCCACCTATCTGACGGCCCTGTCCCTGGCGGCCTACTACCCGGCAATCCCTTTCCCCGACGGTTGGAAAGCCAATCTCATCGGTACGGACCTGAACCTGAACTACCCCGCCGGGTGGCTCCAGGCACGGGAGATCAAATTTTCCCGGGGCTACACCCGTCCCGGCCCACGGGATTATGTGGGAAAATTCCCCCTCAGCGAGCCGGAGACCCGTGCGCTGGCGGGCTACACGGAGGTGCTGGACCCGGCGCTGGTGCTGGCGTTCCACACCCAGGGACAGGTCATTTACTGGCGGTTCCGGGACTATGAAGTCCCCGGGGCGGAGGAATTGGGCCGGCGATTCGCCCGGGTCAGCGGCTACGTCCTGGACGACACCCCTTATGAATCCTCCTTTGCCGGGTTCAAGGACTGGTTCATTCAGGAATACCGGCGGCCGGGGTACACCATCGAGGCGGGGGCGGGGGAAAATCCCCTGCCGCTGGAACAATTTGACGAAATTTACCGCCGGTGCCTGGGCATCCTGGTGATCGCCGCAGCGCCGGAACTGACGGAATAAGTGTATTTGCAAGGAGACAGAAAATGCTTTACATCATGCGCCATGGCCAGACCCAATGGAACGCACAGGGCCGCTTGCAGGGCCAGACGGACATCCCCCTGAATGAGGTGGGCCGGGCGGGAGCGGCGGCCGCAAGAGAAAAATATGGTTGTATTCCCCTGGATGTGTGCTTTGCCTCGCCTCTGAAGCGGGCCTTGGAGACGGCGGAGATTTTCCTGAAGGGCAGGGAAGTGCCCATTTACACGGACGACCGGCTGAAGGAGATGTTTTTCGGGGATTTTGAGGGGAAATATGACGTTTTGAAGCACCCGGAGTACCCAATTTATCCCCTGTTTGCGGATCCGGCAAATTATGTGCCCACCGGCGGCACGGAGAGCTATCCGGAATTGTACGCCCGGTTGGAGGCATTTTTGCGGGAAAAGGTCCAGCCCCGGCTGGATCAGGAAGAAAATGTGCTGATCGTGGCGCACGGGGCGGTGAATTGCTGCCTGCTGAGCATCGTTCGCAAGACCCCTCTGGCGGATCTCTGGAAGCCGTTTCATCCCAATTGCGCCCTGATTCAGGCGGAGGAGTGAGAAGGCACACTTCCGGCGGGGCTTTGCCGGGAGATATGCAAAAAACACCAGGCCGTCGAGTTTTCGGCAGCCTGGTGTTCTTTTATTCAAGGATTCAATTTTTCAACGCTCTTAATGCTTCGTGTACAACAGCCGGATGGAATTCAGCACGCAGAGCATGGCCACGCCGGAATCGGCGAACACGGCCATCCACATGGAGGCATGACCCGTCAGGCCCAGCACCATGACGATGAGCTTGATGGCCAGGGCGAACCACACGTTCTGCCAGGCAACGCGGCGGGTCCGCCGGGCAATCTTCAGAGAGGTGGGGATGGCTTCCACGGAGGAGGTCATATACACCACATCGGCGGCCTCGATGGCGGCGTCCGCACCGCTGCCCATGGCGGCGCCCACGTCCGCACCGGCCAGCACCGGCGCATCGTTGATGCCATCGCCTACGAACATCACGCTGCCCCGGCGGGTACGGATGTCCTGCAGCATGTCCAGCTTATCGGCGGGCAGCAGCTTGGCGTGGACTTCATCGATGTTCAGCATCCTGGCCACTGCGTCGGCGCTGGACTGGCCGTCGCCGGTGAGCATAGCGGTGGAAACGTCCATCTTTTTCAGTTCGCCGATGGCGCTTTGGGCCTCCGGCTTCACGGTGTCGGCGATGCGCACGCCGCCTGCCAGCTTGCCGTCCACGGCCACCAGCACCCAGGTGCCGCTGCCCTTCATGGCGAAGCCCTGGGTGGACACGCCCTCCCGGTCCATGAGACGGCTGTTGCCGCAGAGGACGGTTTTGCCCTCCACCGTGGCTTTCAGGCCGTGACCGGCAATTTCTTCCAATGCGGTGGGTCGCTCCAGCAGCAGGCCCTGACCTTTGGCCGCCTGGAGAATGCTCACGGCGATGGGATGGGTGGAATTCTGCTCGCAGCTGGCGCAGAGGGCCAGGATATCGTCGCCGCCGATGACCTCCTGGACCCGGAAGTCGCCCCGGGTGACGGTGCCGGTCTTATCCATGGCCACGGCCTTCACCGCTGCCATGGCTTCGATACTCACGCCGCCCTTGAAGAGGATGCCCCGCTTACTGCCGGCGCCGATGCCGGAGAAGAAAGCCAGCGGCACGCTGAGGACCAGGGCGCAGGGACAGCTCATGACCAGGAAGGACAGGGCCGTGTAGATCCACTGATGCCACCGATGGTCGAAAAGCGGCGGGATCACGGCAACCGCCAGGGAAAGACCCACCACAACGGGGGTATAAATACGGGAGAAGCGGGTGATGAACCGGTCGATCTTCGGTTTGCTGGCCGCAGCATTTTCCACGCTGTCCAGAATTCTCGTGACCATGGACTCGGACAGAGGCTTCTCCACCCGCATGGTCAGACTGCCCGAGGTATTCACGCAGCCAGAGGTGACACTGTCGCCCACGCCCACATGGACGGGCACCGGCTCACCGGTAATGGGGGCGGTGTCCAGGCGGCTCTCGCCGGTCAGAATCACGCCGTCCAGGGGGATACGGTCGCCGGGCAGGATGCGCAGCACGTCGCCCACCTGAGCCTCCCCGGCAGGAATCACGGCACCCTTTTCCAAGGTGACCACTTCCGGCCGCAGGTCCACGGCTTCCATGATCTGGCTGCGGCTCCGGGCCACGGCCTTTTCTTCAAAATATTCGCCGATGCGGTAGAACAGCATGACGCCGATGGCTTCCGTGAAGCTGCCCATGGCGAAGGCACCCAGGGTGGCAATGCTCATCAGGAAGTTTTCATCCAGCATGTGGCCCTTGAGCAGGTTGCCGCCGGCGGCTTTCAACACCGGCAGTCCCAGCACAAGGTATCCGGCCACGAAGGCAATATCGGCGGGGATGGTCAGGTTCAGCCATTTCAGGAACAGACCCACCACAAAGAGGCCTGTGCCGGTGAGGATGGCGATGAGATCCGTGTCCTTTTTCTTCTCCCCGGCGGAGGTCTGGGGCTTGGATTCCAGGGGGGTGATCTCCGCCTCCGGCTCTTCGTCCCGGGCCACGGCCAGAATGGCGGGAATCAGGGCGTCCGGGTTCTCCGCCGTCAGGCGAAGCTGCTCGGTGGCGAAGGTGATGGTGGCGTCCTCCACCCCGGGGATGTCGTTGATATTCCGCTCGATCTTGGCGGCACAGTTGGCGCAGTCGATGCCGGTGATCTTATAGACCTTCTTCACACCCTTGCCGGAGGAGGCGTGATGCGCACGGTGCTTGTGCGCATCCTCGCAGCCGCAGTGGTGATGCCCGTGCGCGTCATCATCGTCATGATAGTGATGGTGTTCGTGTTCCGTATCCCCGCAGCCACAGGGATGATGCGCATGCTCCGTATGGCTGTGGGCGGCGGGGTGCTGGCCGTCCCGGGGGGTGATCTGGGTGTCCGGCTCGCTGTCCCGTGCGATTTTCAGAAGCGCCGGGATGAGAGCATCCGGGTCGGCGGCGGTGAGCCGAAGCTGCTCTGTGGCGAAGGTGATGGAAACTTCCTCCACGCCGGGGACCTTGGCGAACTTCTGCTCGATCTTGGCGGCGCAGTTGGCACAGTCGATACCCGTGATGATATATACCTTTTTCATGGGGTTCTCCCTTCCAGCTTATATTGATATATGAGCATACGCTCAAGCGTTGCTATGAGTATAGCCATTTCTCCCGGAAATGTCAATAGGGGCCCGGGAAAAAAAGAGATTTTTTTCTTCGGTTGCACATGAGCATGCAACCGGGGATGCTTTTGGCCCCTGGGGTGAAGAAACCGGAGGGAAAGGAGGGAAAACATGACGGAAGCGGTGACGGTGGCCCTCATCACCGGGGGACTTTCGCTGCTGGGGGTGCTGATTTCCAACCGCAGCGCCACCCGCCATACGGAGGAGAGTATCCGCACCGCCCAGGCGGTCACAGACACCAAGCTGGAAAGTCTCACCGCCGAGGTACGGGAGCACAATCATTTTGCCCGGCGGATGCCGGTGGTGGAGGAACAGATCAAGGTTATCAATCATAGGATCAGTGACCTGGAAAAGTTAGGAGGGAACGTATGAAAAACCGATTGGACAAACTTCTGAGCATCAAAAGTCTGGTCACGCTGGCCATGACGGTGGTGTTCTGCACCCTGGCCCTGCGACAGAGTATTTCGGGGCAGGAGTTTTTGACGGTGTTTACCACCGTCATTGCCTTCTATTTCGGGACCCAGACGATCAGGAGTGCGGATCATTCCTGAAAATCGGGAAGGCGGAGACCGGAATGCAACAATACCTACAGAGCCATCCCATAGAGCTTCAGAAAGAGCAATACCGCGGCCCGTCGGGGGATTTTCCCCCGACGGGTTTTTGCTTTTCGGAGCGAAAATATTTTGAAAAGACTTCCCCTGGGGGTACCACTCCCGAGGGAGAAGGCTTTTCGCACTGCCGAAAGGAATCCTGTTTGGCTACAAAAAGCTCCCGCCGGAAGCGGAATTTCCTGCTTCCGGTGGGAGTTTTATTTTCAAATGCTTACCGGTGGCTTCCGAGGAAGAACAGGGCCAGCATACCGGGGCCCACATGGGAGCCTGTGAAGGGCTCGTGGGGGCAGATGATCAGTTCCCCCGGCTGGGCTACCGCCCGAACCCGCATGGCCAGGTCCTCGGCGTCCGCCAGGCAATCCCCATGGGTGATGGCCACCCGGCTATGCTCCGGGTCCACAGCCAACTCCGCATATTTCTGCACGATGGCCTCCACGGCCCGCTTCCTGCCACGGTACTTGCCGCAGCTGACGATGTGGCCCGTCTCGTCCCCCCGCAGCAGGGGCTTGATGTTCAGCATGGTGCCGATGGCCGCACTGGCGGCGCTGATGCGGCCGGTACGCCGGAGGAAATGCAGGGAATCTACGGTGAAAAACTCGCACAGCCCCGGCACCAAGGTTTCCAGCTTGTCGGCAGCGGCGTTGGCATCCAGACCGTCCTTCCGGAAGTCTGCCAGACGGCAGGCCAGCAGACCCGTGCCGAGTCCGGCACCCATGGAATCCACCGCGCGGATGGTTCGGTCCGGGAATTCCTCCTTCAACTCCGTGACGGCCATGTTTGCCGCCTGAAACGTACCGCTGATGCCGGAGGAAATGCCCACATATACCAGGTCCCGGCCCTGAGCCAGCACCGGCCGGAAGGCTGCCAGAAAGGCGTCGGCATTGATGAGGGAGGTGCTGATGACCTCTCCGGCGCGAAGCAGGTCGTAATGGGCCTTGGCATCGAAATGCTCAATGTCGCCGTTGAAGGAAATTTCCTCGCCGCCGATCCGATAAGAGCAGGGCATCACGGAAATGTCCAGCCGCCGGAGCAGATCTCCGGGCAGGTTGGCGCAGCTATCGGTAAAGATCGCATAGGACATAAGGGATTGCCTCCATATTATCTAATATTCCATATTATAATACACCATATGAAATACAATGTAAAGCGATATTTGTAAATAGTTTTTGAAATGTTCGTTATCCGTTCTTGCTCTGGGCGGCTATCCGTGATACAATAAAGAAAAAAGGAGGAATGGGGCATGGATGCGATGCAGGAGCTTTATTTGCAGAAGCTGGCCCGGTGGCAGAACTTTATGGAGGCGTTCAGCCTGCCCGGCTGGGAGGAGCTTCCGGATATGGACCTGTATGTGGATCAGGTGGTGACGCTGGTGAGCCGGTATCTGAGCCTCATCCCCCAGGACGAGAAAAATCCCCTCATCACCGCCAGCAGTATCAATAATTACGTTCGTTTGCGGGTCATGCCTGCGCCGGCCCGCAAGCGCTACAGCCGGCGGCATCTGGCTTATGTGCTCATGATCTGCACCCTGAAGCAGAGCATGGCCCTGACGGAAATTCAGAAGATTCTTCCGCCGGATCTCGACGACGAGGACACGAAGCAGATGTATGCGAATTTTGTGGGCCGCATCAACGGGGCCATTCAGGGCTTTATCGATCAGGTCAACGCCGAGGCGGCCCGGGAGCTGGTGGAGGGCAACGAGCAGGGCTGCACAAATCTGGTACTGCACAGTGCGGTAAATTCGGTGCTCTATAAGCTGCTGACCGTGAAATTGACGAATCTGCCCCGGCCGGAATTGGGCGCCGAGGCCGATCATAAGCCCCAGGAGGGGTAAAAAAGAGTTCCATACGCAGGAATGGCGAGGCGCCCCGCCCCGCCCTCACAAGCCTCTGCCGGGGAACTTCTCCGGAAAAATCAAGATCAAACACACATTTGTCCTTGACATTCCCCGTGGGAAAGGTTACAATAGATTCGGTATGGTGTACACGGAGATTGTATAATTCGCTGTGTTTCATTTTTATCCGGTATTTGCCCGTTGGGTTTTTTGCGCCTCATGGCGTTTCTTTGTGTTGATATTGCCTGCCGGGGCTGTTCCCCGGCCGGTTTTTCCGCCAATTTTACAACATGGACGCACCCCATCGGCCCACTGCCGATTTTAAAAAGGAGGTGTGCTCAAAAAATATGGGACCGTTAAAGATCGTTTTGATCGTACTTGGCGTACTGGCGCTGTGCGCGCTGGCCTTTGCCGCAGGCGTCCTCTACCGCAAGCGTGTGGGCGAACGGGAGATTGGCTCTGCTGAGGAGGAGGCCACCCGCATCATCAACGAAGCCATCCGGGGCGGTGAGAACCGCAAGAAGGAGCTTCTGCTGGAAGCCAAGGACGAGATCCATAAATCCCGTACTGAGTACGAAAAGGAAGTCAAGGAGCGCCGGGCCGAGCTGACCAAGCAGGAGCGGCGGCTGGAGCAGAAAGAATCCACCCTTGACAAGAAAGCCGAGGCTTTTGAGCGTAAGGAAGAAGAATTGAATCGCCGCCTTGCCGATGCGGCAAACCAGAGGACCCAGGCCGAAGAGTACCGTCAGCAGCAGCTCGCCAAGCTGGAAGAAATTTCCGGCCTGACTCAGGACCAGGCAAAGCAGGTTCTGCTGGACAGCGTGGAGGCCGATGTGCGCCACGATGCTGCCATGAAGATCAAGGAAATTGAGCAGCAGACCAAGGACGAGGCCGACGACAAGGCCCGGGAGATCATCGCTACCGCCATCCAGCGCTGCGCCGCCGATCATTCCGCCGAGACCACGGTTTCCGTGGTGTCCCTGCCCAATGACGAGATGAAGGGCCGCATCATTGGCCG
>JALEII010000066.1 GCA_022770345.1 Clostridiales bacterium
TGCGCCATGCCAGGAGACATGCCAAACCTGGTAGACTACACACCCGCTGTCTGCCCTTTCGGGCAGACGGCTCCCCTGTGCAGGGGAGCCGTTTGCTACGCCATTTTTGCGTATGGAAAGGGCAGGTTGTTATAGGAACGACGAAAGCCTCCCGCTCGGTTTTCGCCGGAGAGGGAGGTTTCCGTAACACCGACTTTACAGCACCGCATGGAGCAGGTGCAGGGCCAGCAGATGGGTGGGGCAGAAGACGTAGAAGCCCCATTTTTTTGCCGGGTCCTCCCGGAACAGGCCGAAGCCCAGAATCCAGATGACGGCGATGCAGTTCCAGTTGCCCGGATGGGCCAGAACGCAGCAGGCCAGGGGAATCGGGAACCGCATGCGGAATGGCCATGGCCACGGTGGCGATGGTTTTCGGCTGCCATGCGTTGAGACCCTTTGCCTGCAATTCGACCCCTTCTCTCTCACTGGAATGTTACAATTTATAACACACGAAGTTAAAAAGAAGCGAAAAGCGGGGATTTATTTTGTCTCGAAATTCTCGGCGACCTTCACCAGCAATTCCCGGATGGGCAGGTGCTGCGGGCAGATGGCCTCGCACTTGCCGCATTTCACGCAGTCAGAGGCTTTTCCGCCGTTGGCGGTGTGCAGGGCATAGTGCCGATCAGCATTCCAGTCGTGGTAGACTACTTTGACGTTCATTGCGGCGAACAGATCCGGGATGGAGATGTGCTTGGGGCAGCCCTCCACGCAGTACCGGCAGGCGGTGCAGGGGATCAGGTGCATCTTGTGGAAAATCTCCTGGACCTTGTTGACGGCGGCCATTTCCTGCTCGTTCAGGGGTTTGAAGTCCTTCATGTAGCTGAGGTTATCTTCCATCTGGGCCATGTTGCTCATACCGGAGAGGACCATTCGGATACCGGGGAAGCCTGCGGCGAATCGGATGGCGTAGCTGGCGGGGGAGCCGCTGTGGAGACCCTCCAGCACGGCCTTTGCTTCCTCCGGCAGGTTTACCAGATTGCCACCCTTCACCGGTTCCATGACGATAACAGGTTTGCTGTACTTCCGACAGACCTCGTAGCATTGACGACTCTGGACGGTGGGATTTTCAAAGTCTACATAATTGAATTGAATCTGCACGATTTCGATTTCCGGGTATTCCGTGAGAATCTGCTCCAGAACCTCGGGCGTATCGTGAAAGGAGATGCCTACATGGCGAATTTTTCCCTCCGCTTTCAGTGCGAAGGCCGTTTCGTAGGCGTGGCACTTCTTGAAATGGGCGAAAATTTCCTTGCTCTGGGCGTGCATCAGGTAAAAGTCCAGATAGTCTACGCCCAGGGCCTCCAACTGACTTTCAAAGAAGGGGCGGATGTCCGCTTCACGCTTGAAATACACGTTGGTGAGTTTGTCCGTCAGGACGTAGCTTTCCCGGGGGTAGCGGTCGGTCAGGGCGATCTTCAGGGCCTGCTCGCTCTTGCCCTGCAGATAGCCGCGGGCAGTGTCGAAATAATTGAAGCCGGCGGCCAGAAACGCATCTACCATCCGTTTTGTTTCGTCCAGGTCCACTTCTTCACCCTGCATGGGCAGGCGCATACAGCCGAAGCCAAAGTTCTTTTTGATTTTCTCCATGGAGGAAACTCCTTCCTGATTTAGAATCGAATCTATTATACACCCTGAACTTGGCTTTAGGTCAAGAGGGAATTTTCTGCATTTTCCGGGAACGTTGGCGTGCAGCCGGGAAGCGTGAAAAAATATCGGATTTTTCTTTGTAAAATCTGCGTAAAATTCCTGAGAAATAAGAGGATAATACCATTTTGAACGGTCCAAATTTCTGAGCCGTTCTCAATTTTGAAAAGACTTGTCCATAAATTGTTAAATCTTTCCTTTCTTCCGGGAAAATAATGAAAACAGGGTGAAAAAGTTGCAAATTATGAATAATAGACAAAAAATGGCCCTGTTTTTTGTGCATTAAAATCTCGGTAAAATGCTCCTTTGCCCATTGACAAACCGCCTGTATTTGGGCTATACTAGCTGCGTCGGGAGGAGGAAAAGCGTCAGGCAGAACGAGGTCCTCTTTTTTTGATCCGAAATTATTGGAACGGTCCAAAAGGGGTGATAGGCGTGGCGACGATTATTGATGTGGCGAAACGAGCCGGGGTCTCCCGGTCTACGGTCTCACTGGTCATCAATAAAAGCCCCCTGGTAAAAGACGACACCCGGCAGCTGGTGGAGCGGGTCATCGCCCAGATGGGCTATGTGCCCAACTGTAACGCCCGGGGCCTCAGCGCCAAGGCCACCAACAACCTGGGCGTCATCATCATGCAGTACCACCCCCAGATCTCTACCCGCATTTCCTACGACAACGACCAGCGGGTGGGCCTGTGTAGCTACAACATCACCAACGGTATCATGGCGGCCCTGGCGGCTACCAACTACGGTGTCGTCACAGAGAAATTCTGCTCCATTGCCGCACCCGACGAGTTGCCTCGGATCATCCGGGAAAAACGTGTGGATGGGGCCTTCATCGTGGGCACCCCGTACAGTCCTCAACTCATTGAGAACATGAAAAAAACCGGTATTCCCTTCGCTGTCCTGGGCGTCAGTATGTATGAGGAAAGCGTGGACTCCATCTGGAGCGACCCGGAGGAGGGAACGGAATTGGCCCTGCGGGAATTGCTTCGTACCGGCCACCGGAAAATTTGCCTGCTGAACGCTCCCCGGAACCTGTCCTCCCATACGAGGCGTTCCGAAGCCTACCGGAAGTGCATGGAGGAGTTCCGGCTGCCCTATCAGCCCGATTGGGACATCGATGCGGTGGACAACGACGGGAAGAGTGCTTATGCAGCCTTCACCAAGTTCTGGGAGGCCGGGAACCGGCCCGATGCGATTGTAGGAGCCAACGGCCAGATCGTCATCGGTGCCATGAATTATTTATACAAGCAAGGCGTGCGGATACCGGAAGATATTTCCGTCATCGCCTATGAAGATTCTTCCCTTTGCGGCTATTGCATCCCGGCGCTGACCAGTGTGAATATCCGTAAGGAGGATATGGGGTTCCAGGCGGCCAAATGTCTGATGGCCCGCATCCGGGACCCGGAAAAAGAAATTGAGCATCACCTGACCCATCCTTATATGGTCTACCGGGACAGCGTCCGGGCCAGATAAGGCAGAATTTGAGGAGGAAACATGGAGATACAGGAGATCAAAGAGCGGTTCTCGGCAGATGTGGTCGTCGTCGGCGGCGGACCTGCCGGTATGTGTGCCGCTATTGCGGCGGCCCGGGCGGGAGCAAGCACACTGCTGCTGGAGCAGGCAGGGGCCTGCGGTGGCATGGCAACCCAGGGCTTGGTGGGACCGTTTATGACCTGCTACGATCAGCGGGGCGAGAATATGATCATTCGGGGACTCTTTGAGGAGATCGTCAACCGGATGGTGGCACGGGGGTACGCCATTCACCCATCCCAGGTCCGGGCCGGAACGGCCTTCACCTCCTGGATCGTGGTGGGCCATGACCATGTGACGCCCTTCGAGCCGGAGGGTCTGAAGCTCATTATGGATGAGATGCTCCAGGAGGCTGGGGTAAAGGTCCTTTACCACACCACCTTCCTGACACCCATTGTGGAAAAGGGAAGACTGACCGCTGTGACGGTGGCCTCCAAGAGCGGCATCGAGACGGTCCGGGGCAAGGTATTTATCGACTGCACCGGCGACGGTGATGTGGCCGAGCGCTGCGGGGTTCCCTACGAAATGGGCAACGAGGAACTGAAGCTCATGCAGCCTGCCACCATGTTCTTCCATGTGAACGGGGTGGATGCCGAGAAGGTGGAGGCTGACATTCAGGCCAACAAAGATAATTTCTACCGGAAAAACGGTGTGAACTACCGGTCCTTCCACTGGCGGGTGGCGGAAGCCAGGGCCAACGGCGACTGGGACCTGCAGCGGGTGAGCATCGGATTCTTCCGGATGCCGAAAAGCGACGAATGGTGCGTGAACACCTCCCGGCTCATGGGCGTGGACAGCACCGACAACGAAAGCCTCACAAAGGCCGAAATGGAAGGCCGGAAGCAGGTGGAGGAAATTTTCCAATTCCTGAAAAAGTACGTCCCCGGTTGCGAGAACGCCCACTTAACGGCCTCCGGCTCCTATGTGGGCATTCGGGAGAGCCGCCATATCCGGGGCGAATACCGGCTCACTGCCGCCGACCTGCTGGATGCCAAGGTCCCGGAGGATTCCATCCTGGTTGCCTCCAACTCCGTGGATGTCCACGGGCGGTTCGGCCCCACCAGCAATGAATACATCCCCATCAAGGGCGACTATTACGGCGTTCCTTACCGGAGCCTGGTGCCGGTGGGCGTGGACGGACTGCTTCTGGCGGGCCGCTGCGTCAGTGCCGATTCCACGGCGGCGGGCGCCATCCGGGTGATGCCCCCCTCCATGGCCATGGGCCAGGCAGCGGGCTGTGCAGCCGCTCAGGCAGTGCGGACCGGCGTGGAGCCGAGAAACATTGATATTGCCGCCTTGCAGCGGACCCTCCGGGCGGAGGGCGCATACCTGCCGGACATCCGGTAAAAATTTTCGGGACTTTTAGACCGATCCAAAACAGTAAATTACAGGAAAAATTCCTGTAAAATATTAAAAAATCGGAGGAAACATTATGAAAAAGACGCTTGCGCTCGTGCTTGCAATCCTGATGGCAGTATCCCTGCTGTCCGCTTGCAGCAAGACCCCTGCGGACGCCACCACGACCCCCAGCACCACTGAGGGCACCAAGCCTGCGGACACCAAGCCCGCCGACACCGCCCCGGCTACCGAGCCCGCCGCTACCACTGAGCCCGCTGCCCCCGGTGCAGTCAGCACCGACTGGATCCTGGAGAAGGATACCAACATGTCCGGCACCGTAAACTTCTGGATCCCCTTCAAGGGCCCGGCCGGCATGGATGCCATGATCGCTGAGTTCAACAAGACCTACCCCAACATCAAGGTCAACCTGAACACCTACAACAACAACTCCGACGGCAACCTGGCCGTGAACACCGCTATCATGGGTGGCGAAGTGGACGTGCTGGCCTCCTTTGGCCTGAATGGTACCTACAAACGGTGGGAGAACGGCTTGTTCATCGATATCACCGACAAGGTTGAGGCCGAGGGCATCGACCTGATGGAGCAGTGGGGCTTCGATTGCTACAAGTACGACGGCCGCATCTACACCTTCCCCTGCGGCGGCCTGTCCAACTACATCGCCATCAACATGACCGCTTGGAATGAGGCTGGTCTGGGTGAGCTGCCTACCGAGTGGACCTGGGATGAGTACCTGGACGCCTGTAAGAAGATGACCAAGGTGGCCGCTGACGGCACCGTGGAAGTCTACGGCGGCTCCGACTACCACTCCATCCAGTACTTCCTGTATCCCTACGTGCAGCAGACCGGCGGAGACATGTACTACTCCGTGGACGGAAAGACCTCCTCTTACGACGATCCTCGCTCCGTCAAGGGCTTCGAGCGGGAGCTGCAGGCTGAGCTGGTGGACAAGATCTGGTTCCCCAAGGCCGTGTACCGTGCCGATAACCAGCAGGCTCAGATGACCTTCTGCCAGGGCAAGACCGCTTCCACCATCATCACCAACGTGACCCGTTTCCTGCACGACACCAAGACCTACCCCGATGTGAACTGGATCACCGGTTTTGCCCCCTATCCCGTTGAGGAAAAGGGACAGACCAACTACATGGCCGGCGTGTCTCCCTTCTCTCATGCCGGTATCGCTACCAACTGCCAGGACGAGGATGCCGCTTGGGCGTTCCTGAAGTGGTACTCCACCTACGGCGTGAAGTACCTGGTGGCTGCCGGTCACCAGCCCATGTGGAAGGGTACCGAGGTTGGTTCCGCTGTTGAGATCATCTACGGCTCCGAAGAGGAAGCCAAGAAGTGGATCGACGTGGACTCCTACAACCGTGTGGTGGGCCGTTCCGACCTGCCCGCTTACGCCGAGACCAACCTGACTGCCTACACCGACGTGGTCGCTGCCATGAAGGAGCCCGTGATGAACGCTCTGAACGGC
Source organism: Clostridiales bacterium (assembly GCA_022770345.1). Taxonomy (GTDB): domain Bacteria; phylum Bacillota; class Clostridia; order Oscillospirales; family Oscillospiraceae; genus Faecousia. The sequence goes on from JALEII010000066.1 coordinate 6,053, forward strand.
GACCTGAGCGCCGCAGACGCTTTGAAGCAGGCTGCCGAGGTGGCCAACGAGGCCATCCAGAAGGCTGGCTAATTTTACAAACAAACGCTCCCATCCGCTTGCGCGGCGGGGTCCCGGCTCGCCGGGACCCCGGAAGGGAGCCATTTGCTCCCTTCTGACACCCTATTAGGAAAAGAGGTATATGATCCCTATGAAAAAACCGGTCAACCGTGTTAAGCGCAAGGAAAACCTGGCAGGCTGGGCCTTTATCGCCCCTACCATGATCGCATTTCTGATTCTAACGGCGCTCCCGTTCTTTATTGCGCTGTTCCTGTCCTTTGCCCAGGTGAGCTACTTCAAGGGCTGGGACACGCTGAAAATTGTTGGTTTCCAGAATTTCATTGATATTTTCCAGGACAAGAATTTCGTGACCTCCCTGGGCAATACCTTTGTTTACGTTGTCACCATCGTCCCTTTGTCCATCATTCTCTCTCTTGTCTTTGCTTATTGCATGAACGGACGCATCTACGGCAAGAAATTCCTGCGGATGGCGTTCTTCATTCCCTATATCAGCTCCATTGTGGCTGTCGGTACCGTATTTAAGTTCCTGTTCCGGGAGGACGGCATCATCAATAACATCCTCATCAATCTGCACATTCTATCCCAGCCCATCAAGTGGGCCATGGACCCCCGGTTCTCCAAGGTGCCCATCATTCTGCTGTCTGTATGGGCTTCCATCGGCTATCAGCTGATTTTGTTCACCGCCGCCATGCAGAACGTGCCGGTGAGCCTGTACGAGGCTGCCAAGCTGGACGGCGCAGGCAGCTTCCGGCAGTTCTGGAGCATCACCCTGCCCATGATCTCCCCCACCATTTTCTATCTGCTCATCACCCGTACCATGGCCGTTTTCAAGATCTTCGGCTCCGTCAACGTGTTCACCATGGGTACGGCCATCAATTCCAACCGCTCCGTGGTTCTGGAAATTTACACCACTGCCTTCTCCAAGTATGAGTTCGGTCCGGCTTCGGCCATGTCTATGGTGCTGTTCGCCATTATCATGGTGGTCACGGGCATCAACTTTTTTGGCCAGAAGAAGTGGGTCCACTATTAAGAGAGGAGGCGGAACAACATGAAAACCGGTTATCGCAGACACGAAGAATTCGTAAAAATTCTTAAGACCCTGATCTTCATGGCCATCGGCGTGACGTTCCTGCTGCCGCTGCTGTGGATGATCTCCTCCTCCCTGAAAACTCCTGCGGAAGTGTTCCAGCAGGATTTCCACTGGTTGCCCGAAGTACCCCGGTGGCACAACTACAAGGAAGTCTGGCTCGACAGTGAAGTGACCATGGCCCGGGGCTACCTGAACAGTATCTATATCACCTTCTTTTCCATCGCATTCAAGCTGTTCTTTGCCTCTCTGGCTGCCTACGCTTTCGCGAAGATCGACTTCAAGGGACGGGGCGTTATCTTCATGATCTTCCTGTCCACCATGATGATCCCCACCGAAGTTACCCTGATCCCACGGTTCATGCTCTTCAAGGAGCTGGGGCTGTACAACTCCCGTTGGGCCATTATTCTGCCCAACTGGTTTGCTCCCGGCGCCGTGTTCATGCTGCGCCAGTTCTATATGGGCCTGCCCAATGACCTGATGGAAGCCGCCAAAATTGACGGTGCCGGGCATCCCCGTATTTTCGCCCAGATTTTGCTGCCCCTGACCAAGGCTGCCCTGGTTTCCCAGTGCGTGCTGTCCTTCGTATCCTGCTGGAACGAGTACATGGCCCCGCTGGTCTTCCTGGTGAAGAAGAACCTGTACACCGTGGCCCAGGTGGTCCAGTGGACCATGATGGACGAGGCTGCCCGTACCGACCTGACCATGGCCGCCTCTACCTGCGCCATTATCCCCGTTGTCATTATCTTCATGCTCTGCCAGCGCTACTTCGTGGAGGGCATTGCGACCTCTGGCGTGAAGGGCTGAGCAAGCGCCCTCTCAAGAAAGAAGGACCCCTATGCGTATCAATCCCGACAGCCCAATTCTGCTGGCCCTGTCCCACGCCTTCGATGCGGCGGTGGTGACGGTGCTGGGCATCCTCTGCGCCGCACCGGTTATTACCATCGGCCCGGCGCTGACGGCCATGTACGCCACGCTGATGGCCATTGCGGAGGACCGCTGCTCCGGGACGCTGCGCTACTTCTTCAACTCCTTCAAGGAAAATTTCCGACTGACCGCACCCCTTGGCCTGGGCTATGCCTTGGCCGGGGCGGTGCTGGTAGGGGACTGGTGGGTGCTTTTTGCATTTGACCATGAACCCTCTATGTTCATCAGCGTCCTGCGTGGCACGACCATTGCCTTTACGGTGCTGTTCCTGGCCTACGGGCCGTACCTGTTCGGTGGTATGGGCCGCTACGAAGTTACCCGGAAGCAGGCCCTGCGCAACGGCCTGGGCTGGATGGCCAAGAAGCCCGGTGGGGCGCTGGAAGTGGTCGTATGCTGGCTGGTGCTGCTTGCCGCTTTCTACCTGGCCCGTATCATGGGGATTTTTGTGGTCATTGCGTGCCTGTACATCCAGGCACGGGTGCTGTGCCGGACCTTTGACCCGGAAAGCTGGAAGAACCGGCATCCGAGCCGCTCTGCTGGAGAGGAAGAGATTTACTATGAATGAACGAAAGATTTGCACCATCGGCGTGGATTTCGGCTCTTTGTCGGCGCGGGCGGTGGTGGTGGATACGGACTCCGGGGCGATCCTTGGAGAGGCTGCCGCAGAATATCCCCACGGGATATTGTCCGGGAACCTCCCGGACGGAACGCCTTTGGAGCCCGATTGTTTTTTGCAGGACCCGGAGGACTATACGGCCGCCCTTGAGCGAATCGTTCCACAGGCGGTGAAAGCAGCCGGGGACGTGGACATCATCGGCCTGGCGGTGGACTTCACTGCCAGTACCATGGTCCCGGTGGACGAGCAGTTTCGCCCCCTCTGCATCGACCCGGCCTTTGCGGCCCGGCCTCACGCCTGGTGCAAGCTGTGGAAGCATCATGCGGATGCCCCGGAGGCAAGGCTTCTGAATGAAATCTGCGCCGAGCAGAAACGTCCTTACCCTGGTTGGTACGGCGGGACCATTTCTCAGGAGTGCCTGCTACCCAAGGTCATTGAAGTGTTTCACAAAGACCCGGAGGTTTTTGCAAAAACGGCGGCTTTTGTCGAAGCCGGAGATTATGTAACCTCACTTTTGGCGGGGACCCCCTGTTTCAGCCTGTCCATCGCCGCCGGAAAGAACTTCTGGTGCAAGGACGGCTACCCGGACGGGGATTTTTACGCCGCCATTGCCCCGGAATTACGAAATTTGCCGAAGGACAAGTTCATGGACCGATACCCGGAGGCTCAACGGGGCTATCCCGGTACCTGCGTGGGCCATCTTTGCCGGTCATGGGCGGAAAAGCTGGGTCTCCCGGAGGGGCTCGCCCTGTCGGCTGCCCAGATGGATGCCTATGCGGCCCTGCCTGCGGTGGGTGCTCAAGTAGGAACGGCCCTGCTGGTGGTGGGGACCTCTACGGGCATCCTTGTCCCCGGCGAAAGACGGGTGGATGTGAAAGGCGTCACCGCATGCCTGCCGGATACGTTCTATCCCGGTATCTGGGGCTACGCCTCCGGCCAGTGCAGCGTAGGGGACACCTTTCAGTGGTTCGTTGACAACTGCGTCCCGGAAGAAGAACGGAAAAAAGCCGAAGCCGCCGGAAAAAATCTCCATAGCTACCTTACCGACGAAGCCGCCAGGCTGGCCCCCGGCGAGACGGGACTGCTGGCTCTCGATTGGTTCAACGGCAACCGGTCGCCCCTGGCGGATCCGCGGCTTTCGGGCCTTATTCTGGGCCTGAACTTGCAGACCAAACCGGCCCATATTTACCGGGCTTTCCTGGAAGCCACGGCCTTCGGGGCCAGGCACATTCTGGAAGTGCATCAGCGGGCGGGCCTGCCCATAGAACGAATCGTTCTCAGCGGCGGCATCCCCGGCAAAAACGCCTTTTTCGACCAGCTTTACGCCGACGTGCTGGGCCGCCCGGTGGAGGTCAGCGCCTGCACTCAGGCCCCGGCTCTGGGCAGCGCCATTTTCGCCGCCGTGGCGGCGGGCCGCTGGACGTTGCAGGAGGCCATCGGAAAAATGCAGTGCGCCAATACCCGGCATTTCACCCCGGACATCACCCGGCCATACGAATTCCTGTATGAAGCATACATAACTATGACAAATACCTGCTTTGGTCCGTTGAAGCCCATTTTGGACGGGCTGTATGTCCGAAGGAGAAAGTAAATGTACCTACAAATATTGTGGGACACTCTTGCAAGCAGCCCACGGCTGTGCTAAAATAATGTCAGATCCGCCCGAAGGCGGAGCAAGAACAGGAGGAACATCAATGATCGTGACGCTGACGCTGAATCCGGCCATCGATAAGACGGTGGTGATCCCCGGCTTCCGTGCGGGAGCCGTGAACCGGATCCAGACCCTACGCACCGACGTAGGCGGCAAGGGCGTGAACGTCTCCAAGTGCCTGAAAAAGCTGGGCTGCGCCAGCCTGAGTGTGGCGCTTTGGGGTGGCAGCACCGGCAAGCACGCCATGGAGGCCCTGAAAGCCATGGGCATCACGCCTCTGACCGTGGGCGTGGAGGGCGACACCCGCACCAACCTGAAGATTATCGACCCGGAGCAGGGGGAAAACACGGACATCAACGAGCCCGGCCCCGCCATCGGACGGCGGCAGCTGGAGGACCTTGTGGACCTGCTGGACCGGACTGTGGGGGAAGGAGACCTGCTGGTGATTTCCGGCAGTATCCCCAAGGGCGTGGACACCGGCATTTATCGGGAGCTTGTCCGCCGCTACCGGGACCAGGGCGCCAGCGTTTATCTGGATGCGGACGGGGAAGCATTCTTGTCCGGTGTGCAGGCAGCGCCCGATCTTGTGAAGCCCAATCAGGAAGAGCTGGGCCGCTGGGCCGGAAAGACCCTGGAGACCCGGGAGGATATTCTGGAAGCCGCCCGGAAGCTCATGAACCTGGGCGTAAAAGAAGTGGTTGTCTCCATGGGCGGCGATGGAGCCTTATTCATCGGCAAGGACCGGGTATTCCATAGCCCCGGCCTGAAGGTCCCGGTCCAGAGCACCGTTGGAGCAGGGGATTCTATGGTGGCTGCACTGGCTTATGGACAGGAAAAGAACCTGAAGGCCGAGCAGCGGGCCAAGCTGGCCATTGCCATGGGCGCTGCCAGCGTCATGTGTACCGGCACACAGCCCCCGGAACCGGAAGTTATTGAAAAGTTGTATCATCAAGTCATCCTTGAGGAGGTATGAATTATGAAAGCACAAGCAGTCCGTTTGCATGGCGCAGGCGATCTTCGCCTGGATACCTTTGAACTGCCGGAGATCGGTGATGACGAAATTCTCGTGAAGGTCATTTCCGACTCCGTCTGTATGTCCACCTACAAGTGTGCCATCCTGGGCACCGAGCATAAACGGGTCCATCCGGATGTGGCGGAGCATCCCGCCATCATGGGCCATGAGTTCGCCGGTATCATCGAAAAGGTCGGCAAGAACCATCAGGACAAGTTCAAGCCCGGTATGCGCTTCGCTCAGCAGCCTGCCCTGAACTACAAGGGCACCATGTGGAGCCCCGGATATTCCTACGAATTCTTCGGCGGCGACGCCACTTACTGTATCATCCCCGCCGAGGTCATGGAACTGAACTGCCTGATGGAGTACAAGGGCAAGGCTTTCTTCGAGGCCTCTCTGGCCGAACCCATGAGCTGCTGCATCGGCGCCTTCCATGCCTGCTATCACACCAAGATGGGCGACTATCACCATGAAATGGGTATCAAGGAGGGCGGCAGCCTGGCCCTGCTGGCAGGCGTTGGCCCCATGGGCCTGGGCGCACTGGCCTATGCACTGTGCTGCGACCGCCGTCCCGGAAACATCGTGGTCACGGACATCAACGACGAGCGGCTCCAGCGGGCCCACCGGCTCTTTGACCACAAGGCCAAGGAAGCGGGCATCCGGCTGGACATCGTGAACACCAAGGACCTGCCGGATGCGGCAGCGACCCTGAAGGAGATCAACGGCGGCAAGGGCTTTGACGATGTGTTCTGCTTCGCCCCCGTGGGCGCCGTGCTGGAGTTGTCCAGTGCCATTCTGGGCCGGGACGGCTGCCTGAACTTCTTTGCCGGTCCTACCGACAAGCAGTTCTCCGCTAAGATGAATTTCTACGATGTGCACTATAACTCCACCCATGTGATGGGCACCACCGGCGGCAACACCGATGACCTCATCGAGTCCCTGAAGCTCACCGAGGCGGGCCGTCTGGACCCGGCGGTCATGGTCACCCACATCGGCGGCCTGGACTGCGCTGCAGAGACCACCCTGAATCTGCCGAAGATCCCCGGCGGCAAGAAGCTTATTTACACCCACATCCACATGCCCCTGACCGCCATCGACGATTTCCGCTCCAAGGCGGTGGAGGACCCCCGGTTCGGTGTGCTGGCAGACCTGTGTGAGGCCAACCATGGCCTGTGGAGCGCCGAGGCAGAGGATTACCTGTTGAAGAACTGGGACTGATTTGGAACAAAGAGAGGAAAAATCATGGATATGAGAATTCTGTGTTACGGTGATTCCAACACCTACGGCTGTATCGGCCGCTGGTCCGACAGCGAGCCTACGGGAGGGCGGTACGATGCCGACCACCGCTGGCCTGCGGTTATGGGGAAGACTCTGGGAGAGGGTTATCATGTCATCGAGGGGGGGTTCAACGGCCGCTCCACCATTTACGACGATCCCAGTGCTTACGGCCGCAACGGCGAGACCACCCTGGTTCGTTCTCTGGCGGAAAATGCGCCGCTGGACCTTGTGTGCATCCTGTTGGGCACCAACGACCTGGTCCGCAACAAGACCATCACGGAGGACGAATTGCCCACGGGCATTCTGCGGCTCATCGGCATCATCCGGCAGCATCCGGAGTACGGCCGGGAGGGGGTCTGTCCGAAAATTCTGCTGATGGCCCCTACGGAGGTGGTTCCTTCAGACCCCAAGGGCCGTACCGGCGTGTACGCCAAGTTCCGGGGCGATATTGGCCGGGCGCTGAGCCATCGGTTCAAGGACGTGTACAGCAAAATCGCCAAGGAGCAGGGTTGCTACTTCCTGAATGCGGCGGACTATGCGCACCCCGGTCCTGCCGACGGGGTTCACCTGGATCCGGATTCCCAGGTAAATCTGGGAAAGGCCATGGCAAAGTATGTTTCCGAGACCGTGGCCCCCAATATGCGTGAAAGCGCCGGAATTCGCCATTATATGACCTTCCACCGGCCCTTGCGATCCGCTCAGGGCATGGATATTTACGATGATAAGGCCTTCATTCTCTATGACAAGGGCTACTGCGGGGTCTATGACCTGCGGAACAAGCAGTCTTACCCCATTGATTTCTTCCCTCTGGGTTCCTGCAATGAGGGAACGCCGGACCGGAACTATCTGAACCACGCCAACTCCTGTATGTTCGGTAATTTGCACCGGAACGGCAACCCGATCCCCCTTCTCTATGTGACGGCGGGCACCGGCACCGGCTATGATGCCGACGGCTATTATTACCGCTGCGCCGTGGAGGATATCACCAAGGACGCCGAGGGCCGGTATCATTCCGAGCTGGTCCAGACCATCACTTACTCCCCGGAAGCGGAAGTCAAGGCACCCTTTGTGAATCCCTGCTGGGGCTGCCCGGCCTTCTTCGCAGATACGGACAAGGGGTATCTGTACATTTTCTCTGCCCGGTACCGGACCAAACGGGGCTGCACCCCGGAGGGGGAGCATAATGCCTACATCATCACCAAGTTTGCCCTGCCGGATGTTGCCAAGGGTGGTTTGGTAAAGCTGACGGCAGCGGACATTCTGGACCAGTTCAGCGTGGAGTCCGATGTGCCCTTCACGCAGGGCGGGATGCTTTTCAAGAATCGCATTTATTACACCTACGGCTGTCCCAAGGCGGATTATCCCGTGGCCATTCAGGTCTTTGACCTGGAGAAAAAGACCCTGGAGGTGGAGCGCACCGACTGGAGCGCCGCCTTCTACGGTCAGGAGATCGAGTGCCTGGGGGTCTATCAGGGAGAAATTCTCTGCAATACCTGCGTGGGCAGTCTGTTCGCCGTACCCTTTGGGACCCTGGAGGAGGACCTATGCACTATGAAGTGATCGTGATCGGCGGCGGGCCCGCCGGTGTGGCGGCGGCAGTCTCTGCTGCCCGACAGGGCTGCACCACGGCCCTGCTGGAAGAAAACGGATTTTTAGGCGGCACGGCCACCGGCGGTCTGGTGCTTCCCATCAGCGGTTTTTTTCATAAGGAGCGGCAGGTGGTAGGCGGTATTGGCTGGGAAGTGGTGGAGCGGCTGCTGGCCCGGGGGGCTGCAAAGGTGGAATATCCCAAGGGTCATGTGTCCTATCATCCGGAGTACCTGAAGCTGGTCTATCAGGAGTTGGCCCAGGAGGCCAGTGTAGACCTCTACACCAACTGCCGCCTGACCGGCTGTACGGTGAAGGAAAACCGCATTACCGGCATTGCTTTTCAGGGCAAATCCGGAGAGGAGCGGCTCACGGGAGACTATTTTATCGACGCCTCCGGCGATGGGGCTCTTTGTCATCTGGCGGGGGTCCCAATGCTCCCCGGTGACGGCCAGGAGCAGCCCATGTCCTTGTGCTTCCTGCTGACCGGTGTGGATGTGACCACGCCCCTGCTGAAAAACTGCATCCATCACGACGGAAAATCCGGGGCTTCCTGCAACGCCGTCATCCATGACTATCTGCAGTCCTGCGTGGACGAGGGAAAGCTGGACCAGTTCGGCGGCCCCTGGTTCAATACGGTGCTGCTGGGGGATGCCCTGGCGGTGAACGTGACCCGTGCGGCGGCGGATGCCACGGACCGGGCTTCCTACAACCGGGCGGAGTTGAGAATGCGCCGGGATATGTTCGTGATTCTGAACCTTCTGAAGGAAAAATTCCCGGAGTTCCGCAATGCCTCCGTGGTGTCTTCGGCAGTCCATGCGGGCATCCGGGAGAGCCGCCGCATCGTGGGTCTGGAGACCGTCACCGGCGAGGACCTGCTGTCCGGAAAGGTGCCGGAGTGCCCTGTGGCCCGGTGCGCCCATCCCATGGATATTCATATCCCCGGCGGTAACGGCCAGCGGCTTATTTCACTGGAAAAGCCTGCTTACATTCCCCATACGGCCCTGATCCCGAAGGACGTTTCCAATCTGGCGGCGGCAGGACGGTGCGTCAGCGCCGACAGGGAGGCCTTTGCCACCCTGCGGGTCCAGGCCACCTGCATGGCCATGGGCGAGTCCGCCGGATTGCTGGCGGCTCTGGCCAACAAGCATGGCTGCGCTATGGGAAAAGTACCTGCCCAGGAGCTGAAAGCGGCCATTGCGGAAAGACACGTGGTTTTGTAAACAAAGAAGCCGCCTGCCGAGTCTCCGGCAGGCGACTTTTTCCGTTAAAAGAGCGATTTTACAAGATATTGCTTGACAAAAGGGCGAATCATCGGTATGATGGGCGTAATATCGGTGAAGGGGGCGGATAGCCATGAAACGCTGGATCATTGGAATACTTTTGGGTGGTCTCCTGCTGAGCGGGTGCGACCGGGTCACTTATGTGAACATCCCCACGCAGACCACAGATTCGACATCGACCCCAGCGTCTACCGCCTCCGGCCCCACTACCAAGCCCACGGAGACAAAGGCTCCTACATTGCCGACGGTGACTTCCAAGCCCACCACGGCTCCCACAACGGCTCCCAGTGAGCCGGACCGGACGGAGCCGCCTGTTACCCGGCCCCCGGAAACAGAGCCCCCGGCCACGGAGCCTGCACCGACAACAGCCCCTACCACGGCTCCCACAGAGCCGGTCCCTACCACGGAACCGACAACGGCCCCCACGGAGCCGGCACCTACCACCGAACCCACTACGGCCCCTACCGAGCCTGCGGACCCGCCCAGAGAGGACACACTGTTTTATGCACTGGTCTACGGGGTGGATGGCCGCCGGTCCGCTGCCGGATTGCCTGCGCTGAAGCTGGACGATACGCTGCGCAGCGAAGCTGCCATGGCCATTCAGCATTACTTATCCACTGGTGCATCGCCGGTGGGCTGCACCGTGGTCGCTCTGGATCCGGCCCTGACGGACGGGGAAATGGTGGATCTGTTCCTGACCCTCTGCGGCGACGAGACGATCCTGAGCGAGGCCTACACCCGCTACGGTGTGGCATTGGCCTCGGATAATGGCGTTTACTATGCCGCCGGATTTTTTGTATGACAATACCCGCTGACCGGATTATCCGGTCAGCGGGTGATATTTTAGATGCCGTAAATTAGCCAAATGTAAATGTAGGCCGGGATGATGGCCGCCAGGGTGAAGGGAATGCCGATTTTGAAGAAGTCGGCATTCTTCACCTCGAAGCCCTCTTTCCGCAGGATGCCAATGCCGGTGATGTTGGCGGAAGCACCGATTGGGGTCAGGTTGCCGCCCAGAGTTGCCCCGGACAGTAGCCCAAAGTACAACGGTGTGGGATCGATGCCCAGCTTCAGGGCCAGCCCTTGGACCACGGGCAGCATGGTGGCCACATAGGGAATGTTGTCGATAAAGGCGGAGATCAGCACCGAGGCCCAGACGATGACCGTGTAAATGAGGAATACGTTGTTCCCACCAACCTTGGCCAGCAGGTCCGCCGCCGCATCAATGACGCCCATGTTCTTCACGCCGCCGATGACCAGAAACAGACCCGTCAGCAGACCGATGGTCTCAAAATCAATAGCCCGGATGGGTTCCACAATGGCTTTCGGACTCTTTTTCCGGATGGCACTGTACACAAGGCCAATGACCAGCAAGGCGCAGCAGATGAGGCCGTTGGTGATCTCCGGTTTGCTCGGCAGGAAGGAGGCCAGAATCAGCAGTGCCACCGTGCCGGACAGGAGAATGGTGGGCACGTAGTCCGTGACCTGAGTCCGGGTCCCCTTGGGGATGGCCCCTTTTTCCTTCCGGAACAGAAAGGCCAGAATAAAGGCGGAGAGAATGGCTCCCAATTCCACGGCAAAGAAGATGCTGGGGCGGCCCTTATACCAGAAAAAGTCCAGGAAGCTCATGTTGGCGTAGGAGCCAAGCATGATGGCGGTGGTGTCGCCCACCAGCGTGGCGGCGCCCTGCAGATTGGAGGACACGGCGATGCCGATGATGAAGGGCACCGGATTGGTTTTCAGCTTTTTGCAGATCTGCATGGCCACGGGGGCAACCATCAGCACGGTGGCCACGTTGTCCACAAAGGCGGAAATGATCCCGGAGAACAGGGACAGTGCCACGGCGGCCCACATGACGTTGGGGACCCTTTCCATAATCAGGTCCGCCAGCAGCTCCGGCATTTTGCTTTCAATAAACAGGGCCACCAGGCCCATGGTCCCGGCGATCATCAGCAGGACGTTGAAGTCGATGGCACCGAGAATCTCGCTCACCGGCAGCATTCCTGTGACGATGAAGATGAGGGCGGAGCCTAAGGCGATGTAGGGCCGGTATTTGCTGAACGTCAGCATGAGGACATAGGTCAGCGCAAAGAGTGCGATGGCAGGTAACATGAAACTACCCCTTTCCAAAGTGTAGGACGTATTATATCAGAAAAAAGTCCCTTCGTAAAGGGGCATTGGGAATCTGCTGGGAGAAAATTCCACCGGTCGGGGACCGGCGGAAAACTGCTTTTTACAGATCAGGTGTGGTGCCCCGATAGCCTTCGGGGGTCACGGGGGAGGATGCCTGCATGGCTTTGAGTTTCTTGTTGGCCCGGACTGCCATGGCCAGCTCCACAATGAGCAGCACATGGAAGGCAAAATCCGTGAAGAAGGAAAAGGGGGAGCCCGTCAGAGTGAACGCGAAAATGACCAATGCAACGGTGTCCACACAGAACAGCACCAGGCCTGCCGTGAGCCAGCCGGGGCGCTTCTTGGACAGAGCCCAGCAGAGGACGTAAAGGGCCAGCACTACCACGGAAATGACCAGCGCTGTGACAGTGTAACTGGTGGTGAATCGTGTTTCGTCCATGATCTGGCCCAAGACGGTCAGGAAGTAAGGCACGGAGACGGAACAGAGCAGGTAGGTGTCACTACTGAACAGCAACAGACCCAGATTGACGACGGTCAGGATGACCACGCCGATGAGCACGGTGCGTCCGCTCCGATAGAGGCTCTGCTGATATTCCGGGGAATTGCGGTCCACGGCGGGACGCTTTGCTTGTTCGGCCATAGGGGGGACCTCTCTTTCTTTGGATACGAACAGTATAGCATAGGTTTTGGCAAAAGGCAACCGGGATTCTGCTTCTTGACAGACGCTTTTCGCCATGATATAATCCTGCCGTAATTGCATAGGACAGTTCGTAACCATCCTGTCGGTAAATAAAACTAGGATTTTGAAGGGTGGGCGCATTTTGCGCTCTTTTTTTTGTGGATGGGTGCGTACTGCGCCCATTTTTTATTTTCAGGAGGACAAAATGAACAAGAAAACCCGCTTTTTGGCCCAGGCCGGTATGATCGCCGCCCTGTATGTGGTGGTGACCCACCTGCAAAATTTCGTATGGCCGGAATCCACCAGCTTTGCCATTCAGTTCCGGCTCTCGGAGGCGTTGTGCGTGCTGTCCGTGATGACTCCCGCCGCCATTCCGGGGCTGACCATCGGCTGCCTGGTGTATAACCTGACCTATATCGGGGCGCTTCCGCTGGATTGGCTTATGGGCAGTGCAGCCACCTTGCTGGCGGCCCTGAGTATGTGGGGCCTGCGGAAAGTGACCATCAAGGGCTATCCGCTGCCGGCGCTCCTGATGCCCGCCCTTTGGAATGCCCTGCTGGTAGGCTGGGAATTGACCGTGTACATCGGAGATACCTTTGCGATGAACGCCGTGTATGTGGCCATCGGAGAAGTTACGGTGCTGCTGATTTTGGGCACTTTGCTGTTCTTTGCCCTGCGCAAGCGCCATTTGGACCAGAAGCTGTTCTGAGTTCAGGAAAATACTTGCCTAAAAAGCCTTCTCCCTGGGGCACACCCCCGGGAGAAGGCTTTTCTCTGAAACCGTTAAGCGCAACTCCTATTTTTAGGGCACACCCCCAGTCTGGCCGAACGGCCAGCCAGCCCCCCTGTGAGAGAGCGAAGAGACGGTGGAAACCGTCAGTCCCTACCGCCCCCTCATCCGGCTGCTTTGCGGCCACCTTGCAGAGGTATGACTGCCGCTGGCAGTCATAATCATTTCTATTTGCGGCACAACCCCCAGGGGAAGGCTATTTCCCACATCGCCGGGGGATTTCTAGCGTAAAGCGGCATAAAAAATCCTCCCTGCCGGATTTCCGACAGGGAGGAAACAGAAGCTTTGATTACAGAGCGGCCTTGGCCTTCTCCACGATGGCGGAGAACGCAGCGGCGTCCTGAATGGCCATCTCGGACAGGCTCTTGCGGTTCAGCTCGATGCCGGCCTTCTTCACGCCGTTCATGAAGGTGGAGTAGTTCAGACCGTAGGGAGCCACAGCGGCACTCAGACGGGTGATCCACAGGGTACGGTAGCTGCGCTTCTTCTGCTTACGACCAGCGAAAGCGTAGTTGCCGGACTTCATGACGGCCTGCTTGGCCATCTTAAAATGCTTGGACTTGGAACCCCAGTAGCCCTTGGCCAGCTTCAGGGTCTTATTTCTTCTCTTGCGCGTCATCATTGCGCCTTTGATTCTTGCCATTTCGGTATCCTCCTATCCTCTTATTTGTACGGGATCATCTTTTTGATGGCCGCGGTGTTGGTCACGTCAGCGTAAGCAGTGGTGCGAAGACGACGGGTACGCTTGGTGTCCTTCTTGGTGAGGATGTGGCTCTTGAAAGCGCGGGCTCTCTTGACCTTACCGGACTTGGTCAGGTTGAATCTCTTCTTTGCACCGCTATGGGTTTTTAGCTTGGGCATAGGTAGTAACTCCTTCCAATCTTTTGTTTATTTGCTGTTCTTGGGGGCCAGGAAAATGCTCATGAAGCGGCCCTCCAGCTTGGGATTCTTTTCCATGGTGGCAATGTCAGCGCACGCAGCCACGAAGTCCAGCAGCAGCTTTTCGCCCAGGTTGGTATGCGCCATCTCCCGGCCACGGAAGCGGACGCTGACCTTCACCCGGTTGCCGTCCTTCAGAAATTTCTGGGCGCTCTTCACCTTGGTGTTGAAGTCGTTGGTATCAATACTGGGGCTCATACGGACCTCTTTGATCTCCACGACCCGCTGATTCTTCCGGGCTTCCTTCTCCCGCTTCTTCTGATCGAAGCAGAACTTGGAATAGTCCATGATCTTGCAGACGGGAGGGACCGCATTGGGGGAGATCTTCACAAGATCCAATTCCTGCTCCACGGCCAAAGCGTTCGCTTGAGCGGCGGACATGATGCCCAGCTGGGAACCGTCCGAACCGATCACACGGAGCTCCTTGTCCCGGATCTCGTCATTGAGCTGATGTTCTAATTTGCCGATGGTAAGCACCTCCAAAATCACAACAAAAAAGCGGATGCCAAGCACCCGCAAACATTCCGCATGAAAAACACGCAAATAGAATATTGACCTTCTTGCATGGAAGCGAAAGGTGAGGCGGATGGGTGGCCTTCTTTATTACCTGGGTATTTTACCACGTCTTTGCTTCCATGTCAAGGGGTATTTTGAGATTTTTCCGGGGGAATGCCGGGACAAATCAGCCCCGGCATTCGGTGTTCAGATCTCTTTGTACATGGCCCCGGCGTCGTCCTTCCGGACTGCATCGGCCACGGCCAGCACCTCCACCGCAAGGGTGCGGGTACCCAGCTGAATTTCGATCTTGTCCCCTGGCTTTACCTCGTAGCCCGCCTTGGCGATCTTGCCGTTGACGCTGATGCGGCCGTTGTCGCAGGCCTCGTTCGCCACGGTGCGGCGCTTGATGAGGCGGGAGACCTTGAGATATTTGTCCAGCCGCATCTTACTTGCTAACGGCGTCCTTCAGAGCCTTGGCGGCCTTGAAAGCGGGAGCAGAGGAAGCAGCGATCTGGATCTCCTCGTTGGTCCGGGGATTCCGGCCGGTGCGCTCCTTCCGGGTGCGGACCTCAAAAATGCCGAAGCCGGAAAGCTGCACCCGCTCGCCCTTGGAAAGTTCTGCGACGATGGCGTCCAGAGCGGCGTTGACCACCCGCTCGGTGTCCTTCTTGCTCAGGCCGGTCTGCTCGGCGGCAGCGGCGATCAAGTCAGTCTTGTTCATGGAATTACCTCCTTCTTTATTTTGCGATCCCGCTAAGATTATCATAGTTTTACCGGAATTGCAAGTTTTATTTTCGATTTTTCCCGAAAAAATGTCACAGGTGCAGTAGATTGGCAATCTTCTCGCCCTTGGGCAGCAGCAGGCAGTCCTCCCGGGTGATGGACTTGCACAAAATGGCCAGCACGCAGTACGCAATGACGCCGATGACGACCGGCACGCCGCACAGCAGCACCCGGCTTCCGTCAGCGCCCAGTACTTGGCGAAGACCCAGCCAGGTCCCCCAGGCGGCAGCGCCCATCAAAAGACTGGGGATCAGAGAACGAAGGAAATTTGTTACCAGCCTGGGCTTTTCCGGAACAATGCGGGCGATGGCGATGAGGTTCAGGACCGTCACGAAGGCGTTGCACAGGGAAGAACCGATTCCCACGCCTACGATGCCCAGGGCCGGGACTCCGCTGAGGAGGTAAACCGCGCCCATTTTCAGCGCGCCGCCGACAAGCAC
>JALEII010000097.1 GCA_022770345.1 Clostridiales bacterium
TTCAAGTTTATCGGTCTGTTTAATCATATCATACGGCTTCAATATATGCAAGAACAGTCCCGGCAGACATTACTGCCGGACTGAAACTGTTTTACGAGCACCCGCCCTTCCCGGGAGGCTGTGTTTCTTTTAGAGAAGAAAGAAAAGGGAAGAGAGAATTTTTGATTCTTCCTTTTCTCTTTACGCTTCCGTCGCTCTCACTGTCCCTTTTCGGCTCTAATGGCCGACAGGTCGAAGGTAATGACGGCGTAATAGGTGCCGTCGTGGGAGGCGTGCATTTTTTCCTCTACTGTTTTCGTGATCTCCTTTTCTTTCCCCCGCAGGTCCATGGGCAGGGCCACGTCGAACACAAGATTGGTGTGTCCGCTGCCGGAGATCATCCGGAAATCGTGCAGATCCAGCCGCTGGTCGAATCCGTGGAGAATGTCCAGCACCGCCCTTCTCGTCTCGTCCACCACCGGGTCCCCCACGGTGATGGGGTCATAGTGGATGACCAGATGGACCCGCAGGTTCCGCAGACACGCCCGCTCCAGATCGTCGATGATTTCGTGGCAGGTCATGGGGTCCTCCCGTTTGTCCATTTCCACATGGATGCTGGCGAAGCGCTGGCCGGGGCCGTAATCATGGACCATCAGGTCATGAAAACCCAGGACCTTCGGATTTGAACAGACCAGATCTTCG
Source organism: Clostridiales bacterium (assembly GCA_022770345.1). GTDB lineage: Bacteria > Bacillota > Clostridia > Oscillospirales > Oscillospiraceae > Faecousia. The sequence goes on from JALEII010000097.1 coordinate 682, forward strand.
ATTTTTTTCTGCAATTCCGGGCTGGCCGCCTCGCCCAGCAGGGGCGAAATCGTTTCTTTTGCCAGGTCGATGCCGCCATACAGAATAAACAGCGCTACCAGAAGGCCCATAATGCCGTCGGCCTGGAAGTCCGTAACGGCTTCAATACACCCGGCCAGAAGCACGGCAGCGGTGGAGATCGCATCGTTGCGGCTGTCCGCCGCCGTGGCCATCAGGGTCTGGGAGCCGATGAATTTCCCCAGCCCCCGGTTGAAAAAGTACATCCACAGCTTCACGCCGATGGACCCGGCCAGCACCAGCACCAGCGGCAGGGAGAAGTTGATGGCCGTGGGGTGGAGAATTTTGTCGAAGCTGGTCCGGGCCAGCTCGAAGCCGATGACAATAATGAGCGCAGCCACGGCCAGGCCGGAAAGGTATTCATACCGGGCGTGGCCGTAGGGATGATCCTCGTCCGCAGGACGCTCTGCCAGACGGAAGCCAAGCAGGGTGACGATGGAGCTGGTGGCGTCGGACAGGTTGTTCATGGCGTCGGCGGTAATGGACACGGAGTGGGAGACCAGACCCACGATGAGCTTGCCGGTGAACAGCAGCAGGTTGCAGAAAATGCCTACAATGCCGGAAAAAATGCCGATTTTCCCCCGTGCCGTGGGGTCTGCGGGGTCGGGAAGCTGCCGGAAGAACAGCCGGAGCAGAAATTGGGTCATAAAAAGACCTCCCAAATAAAGAATAGGCCATGCTTTTCCAAAAAAGAGCGTGACAAGAAACCAAAAATGCGGTATGATATGCAGGGTCCTTCCATTATATGCCGGATGGACCGTTCTGTCCAGTGTTTTATGAAATATATTTTTTTTAAGGAGATACCAAGATGGCTTACCAGATCATTACCGATTCCTGCTGCGATTACCCCGATACCATGTACGCCGAAATGGACGTGAAGGAAGTGGCCCTGAGCGTCACCTTCCGTGGGGAGACCACCAATCATTACGATGAAACCTACCTGAAGGACCTTTACGCCGGACTGCGGGCCGGGGAAGTGGCCACCACCGCCGCCGTGAATCCGGAAACCTGGAGCAATGCCATGGAGGAAGTGCTGAAAACCGGTGAGGACGCCCTGGTCATCACCTTCTCCTCCGGTTTGAGCACCACCTATCAGTCTGCGGAAATTGCCGCCTCCGAGCTGCGGGAAAAGTACCCGGAGCGGAAGATCTATGTGGTGGACGGCCTTTGCGCCAGCCTGGGCCAGGGCCTGTTCGTGTACTATGCCGCCAAGAAGCGCACGGCGGGTATGGGGTTGGAGGAGCTCTATTCGTGGTGTCTGGAAAACCGGCTGCATCTGTGCCACTGGTTTACCGTGGACGACCTGATGTATCTGAAGCGGGGAGGCCGGGTCAGCGCAGCCACCGCCCTGGTGGGCACCATGCTGAGCATCAAGCCGGTGCTTCATGTGGATGATGAGGGCCACCTCATCAATGTGGGCAAGGCCAGAGGGCGGAAGTCCTCCATTCAGGCTCTGGCCGATAAGATGGGCCAGCTGCAAATCCCCGGGGAGAACGACACCGTGTTCATCTGCCATGGAGACTGCATCGAGGACGCAAAGTACCTGGAGAGCCTGGTAAAAGAGCGCTATGGGGTGAAAAATGTGCTGATCTATTATACCGGCGCCGTCATCGCCTCCCATTCCGGCCCCGGCACTCTGGCGCTGTTCTTCATCGGCGAGCATCGGTAAAATATTGAGAGAAATCCCGGCGAGAAAAGAGCCTTCCCCTGGAGGGGAAGGTGTCACGCCTTTTGGCGTGACGGATGAGGTCGAAGGTAACAGCGTCGTACCAACTCATGGTTATGATTAGTAACTTCGACCTCATCAGTCAGCCCTTGCGGGCTGACAGCTTCTCCTCCAGGAGAAGCCTTCCCTCAGAAGTACGGGGCTGGTTGCTCTTGTAGGGGCGGCGGCATGCCCCGATGCGCTCGAATTCTATACGCAGAACCCGGCGAAGCGAAAGCCTTCCCCTGGAGGGTTGTGCTCCGCGCAGCGAATCCAAAATCTATATGACTGCCGGTGGCAGTCATACCGCTACTACGGTGTCACGCCTTTTGGCGTGCCGGATGAGGTCGAAGGTAACCGCGTCGTACCAACCCATGGTAAAAATTGATAGCTTCGACCTCATCAGTCGCAACTGACGTTGCGCCAGCTTCCCCTCCAGGGGAAGCCTTTGCTCTGTCCCATCAGTTGCAGCGTCGATTTTAACTACTCTGGAATTGTA
>JALEII010000073.1 GCA_022770345.1 Clostridiales bacterium
CGGATTTGACCGATGAGTACGCCGCCATCCCCGGCGAACTGAAGGAAGTCTGCCGGTTCTTTGGCAAGGAAGTCCTGCGGGACATCCCGGAGGCAGACTTCTTTGCTGCTCTGCCGGGGCTGCGGCATCAGGTGCCGGATCGGGCCATTCTCCGTGCCATCCATTTCTACCAGGAGAACGAGCGGGTGCAGCGGCAGGCACAGGCACTGCGGGAGGATGACTTTGATCGCTTCCTGCGTCTGGTGAGCGAATCCGGCCGCAGCTCCTGGATGTATTTGCAGAACATCACCCCTGCCGGTGCGATCGAGCATCAGGATGTGGCGGTAGCCCTTGCCCTGTGCGATACTCTTCTGGGTGGACGGGGTGCCTATCGCATCCACGGCGGCGGCTTTGCCGGAACGGTGCAGGCCTTTGTGCCTATGGATATGCTGGAAGGCTTCAAAACCGGCATCGAGCGGGTGCTGGGAGAGGGGAAATGCCACGTGCTATCTATCCGTCCCCAAGGCGGCATCCGGATGGAGTGAAGGAGTGCGCAATGACTGTTTCTACATACATTTCTTCTCTGGTGCAGTACGGTGTGAACTGCGGCCTGATAGAGGAATGTGACCGAACCTATATCACCAACCAGCTTTTGCAGGCGCTGTGCCTGGACAGTTGTGAACCTGCCGCTCCGGCAGAAATGCCTTTGGAGGAGATTCTGAAAGGACTGCTGGACGACGCAGTTGCCCGGGGCGTATGCAATGACGATATCACCAGCCGGGATCTGCTGGATACCAAACTTATGGGAATTCTGACACCCCCACCCAGAGAGGTGCGGAAGAAGTTCACGGAAGCCTACCGGGAATCTCCCGAAGCGGCAACGGACTGGTATTACCACTTTTCTCAGGACACGGATTACATCCGCCGCTACCGCATCCAAAAGGATATGCGGTGGAAAACAGCTACGGAGTATGGTGATTTGGATATCACCATCAATCTGAGTAAGCCGGAAAAAGATCCTAAGGCCATTGCGGCGGCAAAGAACGCCCCTCAGTCCGGCTATCCCAAGTGCTTGCTGTGCCCGGAAAACGAGGGCTATGCCGGAGGCCTGAACCATCCTGCAAGGCAGAACCACCGTATCATCCCCCTGAAAATCGCCGGGGCGGATTGGTTTTTGCAGTACAGCCCCTATGTGTACTACAACGAGCACTGCATTGCTTTTAATTCCCAGCATATCCCTATGAAGATCGACCGGGCGGCCTTTTGTAAGCTTCTGGACTTTGTCACGATCTTCCCCCACTACTTCATCGGCAGCAACGCTGACCTGCCCATCGTGGGCGGCAGTATCCTGAGCCACGAGCATTTCCAGGGCGGACGGTACTGCTTCCCTATGGAGAAAGCCCCGGTGGAGCGGGAGATCCGCTTCCGGGACTATGAGGATGTAAAAGCAGGCATTGTCAAATGGCCTATGAGCGTCATCCGACTGGATTGCCCCAATCAAGAGCGGCTGGTGGATCTGGCGGATAAGATTCTGACCGTATGGCGGGGCTATACCGATGAGAATGCCTTTCTCTTCGCGGAAACCGACGGGGAACCTCACAACACCATCACCCCCATTGCCCGCCGCAGAGGGGAGGACTACGAACTGGATCTGGTGCTGCGCAACAATATTACCACGGAAGAACATCCTCTGGGGGTGTATCATCCCCACGCCGAGCTGCACCACATCAAAAAGGAGAATATTGGCCTGATCGAAGTGATGGGTCTGGCTGTGCTACCCTCCCGGCTGAAAGGAGAACTGGCAGCTCTGGAAGAGGCTGTCCTGACCGGAACCGATATAGCCTCCGATCCGATCCTTTCCAAGCACGCCCTCTGGGTGGAAGAACTGAAAACCCGGCATACCTTCACCAAAGAGAATGCAAAGCAAATCCTCAAGGAGGAGGTTGGCAAGGTGTTTGCCAAGGTATTGGAGCACGCCGGCGTCTATCAGCGGACGGAAGCTGGCAGAGAGGCATTTCTGCGGTTTGTGGATGCTGTCAATCAGGAGGCTTGAATATGAATGTATTGGTAACCGGAGGAGCCGGATATATCGGCTCCCATAGGGACGGAAGATATAACGTTTTTTGAATAGTTGGCTCATGCTTGACCTCCTTTCGGGTTGAAAAAAGGCGGGGTGGCACTTGAATGTGATAGTCAAGTGCCAGCCCGCTGATTTTTGAAGTGGGGATATTTACTAATCATCGATTCTCCTAGAAAAAATCTTGGCGCGCAGAATACTTATGAGAATGACGAAGAATTTAAAGATGAGAAGATTTGTAATACAACGATTCGGTATCTTTACAATGTTTCGGAACTCGAAAAGCAGAAATACAAATGAATGTTGTTAATAATGGCTATCCCGATTTTTCCGCATGATTGTGTTGTTGCTGAGTATGATGCTGATTAACAGCATAGCCTGCCTAAAGGGTTTATTGATGATGCTAATAATCAATGACCCAGTATCTATGAGCATAACCAGATATCTGAAAGACACAGTATTAGGCATAGAATATCGTTATTTATATTATAGTCCGTACCCGCTATGTGACAACACGACGACGGTTTTCCCGCATTTTTCCCCTTTTGAGTGCAGGAAAGGGTGGTTATAGATGGTAGGAAATGAGGGATATTTGTTTAGAAAATATACAGAAATGGTACTAAATAGCTAACAAAGGTTAAATGTAATATACAGCTATATTCGTTCAAGTCCTGGTGCCCCTGCCAATACCGGTAAGCTTCTTTCGGAAGCTTGCCGGTATTTTTGCTTTTTAGCAGGACGTTATTTCGTCTTTCATGATCAGAAATAACACAGGCAGTTGCTGAGAAGGATGAAGAACGCGATTGAGACAAATTTTTCTTATTTGTTATTGATTTTCTGCCCGCCTGTGATATACTGGTGTCATCCACAAAAAAGAAAGAGGGACTACTTATGTACTGTAGAAATTGCGGCAAGGAACTTCCTCCAGATGCGAATGTCTGTCCGGGCTGCGGGACCAAAGTCGTTCCGGAACCGCAGCGAGAGACGATTTTCTGCTCCCATTGCGGCCAGAAAATCAGCAAGGAAGCGATCGTTTGCCCATATTGCGGAGCGGGAACGGAGAAATACCGGGCGCAGCAGACCCAACAGGCCAATGCAGCACAGCCTACCATCAACGTGATCAATACGAACACCAATACGAATACAAATGGGGCGGCAGGATTCGGCTTCCCCTTCAAAAAGAAATGGACGGCTTTTTTCCTGTGCTTGTTCCTGGGTGGACTGGGCATCCATCGGTTTTATGTTGGAAAGACCGGAACAGGAATTCTTTATCTGCTGACTGCCGGTATCTTTGGCATCGGCGCTGTGATCGACCTGATCGTCATTCTTTGCGGCGGTTTCCGGGATAAGTGGGGACGACCACTGGCCTGAGCCGTGGGGCTTCAAGTATCGTTTATGAATAGAGCGCACCCCATCCGGGTTGGATGGGGTGCATTTTTATCAAGGGGGGGTAGGACTCTCCGTTTTCGTGAAATATCGCTTTACGATGTAAAAGGATTTCCTTTGAAAATCGTGAGACTCGTTCCTCAGTATGCCATTGCATATATCCAATTTGCGGAGTAAATATGCAAATCAATCTTACTCGTTCCGTAGGAACGAATTTCATTAAAAAAAGGACTTAGCTTTGCTAAGTCCTTTTCCTGGTGACCCGCTGGGGATTCGAACCCCAGACCCATTGCTTAAAAGGCAATTGCTCTGCCAACTGAGCTAGCGGATCATGGCTGGGATGGCCGGATTTGAACCGACGAATGCCAGAGTCAAAGTCTGGTGCCTTACCGCTTGGCGACATCCCAATGAAATGGCGCCCGATCGGACACACGGCGTATTATACCATACCAACCGCCATTTTGCAACACCCAATTTGCGGTTTTTTCATTCTTTTTCCCGGCCGGTACCGGAATTCGAATGGTTAGTCATAATTAACAAAAGGTTAGCTATAACTAACTTAATATTTTGGACGGATTTCCGAAAATGGGATTTGACGCCAATTTTTGGATTTTCCCCTTGACTTTTCTCATTGGTTGGTGTATCCTAATCGGCGGTTAGAGATAACTAACGGCTCCCGGTGCGTGGCCGGATCGAAAGCGAGGAAAATGCAATGATGCCTCTGGTTTTGGCGGATACAGGCGAAGAGTTGACCATCCAGCGGATCGGCGGTTCCGCAGAAGTAAAGGGCCATCTGGAAAATCTGGGCTTTGTGGCCGGCGGTACGGTAATGGTTATTACCGCACTGAACGGAAACGTGATCGTCAAGGTGAAAGAAGCCCGTGTGGCGATCAGCGAGGAAATGGCACGAAAGATCATGGTCTGATCTTTTGATATGCAGCTTCATGAAAGGAGGATACGAGGATGAAAACGTTGCGGGACGTAAAAGTCGGCGAGACTGTTTCTGTGGTTAAGCTCCACGGAGAAGGTGCCGTGAAGCGCCGGATCATGGACATGGGCCTGACCAAGGGAGTCAGTGTGTATGTGCGGAAGGTGGCACCCCTGGGCGATCCCATTCAGGTGACCGTTCGCGGCTATGAGCTCTCCATCCGGAAGGCTGACGCAGAAATGGTAGAAGTAGAGTGATCTCGCTATGAGAACACTCTGTTTTTTGCGGGAATGGTTAGCTGCGCCTAATTCAAGAAAGTGAGGATCTGGAAACAATGGATTTGAGAATTGCCCTGGCGGGCAACCCCAACTGTGGTAAAACCACGCTGTTCAACGCACTCACCGGTTCTAACCAGTTCGTGGGTAACTGGCCCGGCGTGACCGTTGAGAAAAAGGAAGGCAAGCTGAAAAAGCACAGCGGTGTCGTAGTCACTGACCTGCCCGGTATCTACTCCCTGTCTCCCTACACTCTGGAGGAAGTGGTAGCCCGGAATTACCTGATCGGAGAGCGGCCCGACGCCATCCTGAACATCATCGATGGCACCAACCTGGAGCGGAACCTGTACCTGACCACGCAGCTTACCGAGCTGGGCATCCCCGTTGTGGTGGCCATCAATATGATGGACGTGGTGAAGAAAAACGGCGACACGATCAACACCAATGAGTTGTCCCGCCAGCTGGGCTGCAAGGTGGTCGAGATTTCTGCTCTGAAGGAGACCGGTATCATGGAGGCTGCTGAGGCCGCTATGGATGCTGCCAAGAACGGCAAGACCGTTCCCATGCACACCTTCTCCGGCCCTGTGGAGCATGCGCTGGCCCACATTGAGGAGGCTGCCGTGCATGGCCTGCCGGAAGAGCAGCAGCGTTGGTACGCCATCAAGATCTTCGAGCGGGACGATAAGGTTCTGGCCACGCTGAACATCGACCCCGGCGTGATGAGCCACATCGAGACCGACATCAAAGCCGCCGAGAAGGAACTGGACGACGACGCCGAAAGCATCATCACCAACGAGCGCTATGTGTACATCGCTTCCATCATCAAGTCCTGCTACAAGAAGAAGCAGACAGGGAAGCTCTCCGCCTCCGATAAGATCGACAAGGTCGTGACCAACCGTTGGCTGGGCCTGCCCATCTTCGCTCTGGTTATGTTCCTGGTCTACTGGGTGGCCATGGTGGCCGTGGGCGCACCGGCTACCGACTGGGCCAATGACGGTGTGTTTGGTGACGGCTGGCACCTGCTGGGCATCGGATCTTCCACTTACAACGACGCTGCCGACGAGTACACCGCCGCTTCTCAGGCTGCGGAAGCCTTCGCCGGTGTGGAAATCGACACTGAAGCCGAGGACTTCGATGCCGACGCTCTGTTGGCAGAACTGCGGGGCTACACCAAGACCTCCGACACCGCTACCGTGGAGGTAGAGGACGAGGAGACCCTGGCCATCAACACCATGACCGCCTACTACGACACGCTGCCCGATGGCGCCGACAAGATGGACGACGTGGTGCAGATGACCTATGTGGATGCCGTTGCTTACTTTGAGGAGAACGGCTTCGATGAGCCTGATCCCGCTGATTACGGCGTGTGGGTCCCCGGCGTGCCGGTCCTTATCGGCAATCTGCTGGAGAAGGCAAATGCTGCCGACTGGCTCAGTGGCCTGATCCTGGACGGCATTGTGGCTGGTGTCGGCGCCGTGCTGGGCTTCGTGCCGCAGATGCTGGTGCTGTTCCTGATGCTGGCATTCCTGGAGGCTTGCGGCTATATGTCCCGTATCGCCTTCGTTCTGGATCGTATCTTCCGGAAGTTTGGCCTGTCCGGTAAGTCCTTCATCCCCATGCTCATCGGTGTGGGCTGCGGTGTGCCCGGTGTTATGGCTTCCCGTACCATCGAGAACGAGCGCGACCGCCGGATGACCATTATGACCACTACCTTCATCCCCTGCGGCGCAAAGGTACCCTTCATCGCGATGATCGCCGGCGCTCTGTTCGGCGGCAGCGCATGGGTCTCCACCTCCGCTTACTTCATCGGCATGGCCGCCATCATCTGCTCCGGCATCATGCTGAAAAAGACCAAGATGTTCGCCGGTGAGCCTGCTCCCTTCGTTATGGAGTTACCCGCTTACCACTGGCCCACCCTGGGCAATGTCCTGCGCAGCATGTGGGAGCGCGGCTGGTCCTTCATTAAGAAGGCCGGTACCATCATCCTGCTCTCCACCATCTTTGTTTGGTTCACCACCTACTTCGGCTGGGTGGACGGTGCCTTCCGCATGCTGGATGAGAGTGAGATCGACTCCTCCATTCTGGCTGCCATCGGCGGTGTCATCGCCTGGATCTTCAAGCCCCTGGGCTGGGGCACTTGGCAGGCCGCCGTGGCCTCCATCACCGGCCTTGTGGCCAAGGAGAATATCGTGGGCACTCTGGGTATCCTCTATGGCGGCGGCGACGGAACCGTGTATCAGAACATCGCCCAGGCCTTCAACGGCATTACCGGCTACTCCTTCCTGGTGTTCAACCTGCTGTGCGCTCCCTGCTTCGCTGCTATCGGCGCCATCAAGCGGGAGATGAACAACGCCAAGTGGACCTGGTTCGCCATCGGCTATCAGTGCGGCTTCGCTTACTGCGTCGGCCTGATGATCCATCAGTTCGGCAATGCCTTTACCGGTCACCTGAACATTCTGGGCCTGATCGTGGCGATTGCAATGCTGGTGTTCATGGCCTATATGCTGGTACGGCCCTACAAGGAAGCCACCAAGCTCACCGAAAAGGTGCGCGTGTAATTCGATTCCCCATTCCAAAGGAGCTGACCTGTTTTGTTTGCATGGATCTCCAATAATCTGGGCACCATTCTCATAACGCTGGTGCTGATCCTGATCGTTGCCGGTGTGATCTACAGCATCGTTCGGGACAAGAAGAAGGGAAAATCCCTTTGCGGCGGAAACTGCGGCCATTGCGCCATGGGCTGCTCCTGCCACAAGCAATAACCGAAACGGGGAGGCGAGGCATTCCTGCCCGCCTCCCCGATTTCCTTTACGGAAAGGAGGTCACCCCATGACCAAAACGCTGACTGCCTCCAATATCCGCTATCTCCTCATCATGCAGCGCCTAGACCCGGAGAATAAGGGCACCCGCTGTACGGACGTGTCAGAGAAGTTGAAATGCTCCAAGCCCAGCGTGCACAATATGATGCACACCTTGCGCGATACGGGCATTATTCGCCGGGACGCCTACGGTGAGAGCTTCTTCACCGAGGAAGGCTTGGCCCTGGCGGAGCGGTATGGCCGCTACTTTGATGCGGTGGCTTCTCTGTGGGCGGACCGGTTTCCGGAGGACGCTCTGCTCAGCGGTGTCAGTGCATTCCTCTCCGAAATGCCGGAGGCGGCGCTGGCTTCTCTGGAAAATAAGGTCGGCTAAATGGAAGAACTTTCCAGTTCTCTGGCGGTCCTGGGCATCGTTGTACTGTGCGGACTGATCCGCCATGGCGTTGAAAAAATCCTGAAGAAAAGAAGGAATTCTGATGACCAAAACCGTCCTGAAAATCGACGGGATGATGTGCGGGATGTGTGAGTCACACATCAACGACTGTATCCGCAAAAATTTCTCCGTGGATAAGGTAACGACCTCCCATTCCAAGCGCCAGTCCGTCATTCTTTCCCAGGAACCCCTGGACGAGGACAAGATATGCTCCGTTATTGCCGATGCCGGCTATACATTGCTGGGCGTTACCAGCGGCGAGGCGGAGGAAAAGAAGGGCCTGTTCTCCTTCCTGCATAAAAAGTAAGCTTCCGATCCCGATCAGAGATACCCTCCTCCTATGTGTATTGCGAAAAGCCCGGACAGGTCCGGGCTTTTTTCTGCACTGCAAAGTGCCGCCGGACTGATTTTCAGTCCGGCGGCACTTTGAAATATTGTTTATTTTGCGCTGTATTGGTCCAGCGTGGCAGATACGTACTTCTGAATGGCGGCGAAAGTCTCCGGGTGGATGTCGTGCTCTATTTTGCAGGCGTCAGCCTCGGCGGTCTTGGCGGCAACGCCCAGCCGCATGAGCCAGGCCTCCAGGAAGGTATGCCGCTCATAGATGCGCTGGGCAATTTCCTGTCCCTTGGGCAGCAGGGTGATGAGGCCCATATCATCCATTTCAATGTAACTGTCAGTACGAAGCTTCTTCATGGCGACGCTGACGCTGGGCTTGGACACGGACAGCGCCTCGGCAATATCGATGGAGCGGACGCTGCCGTTGCGCTGGTGGAGAATGAGAATGGCTTCCAGATAGTCCTCTGCGGATTCGTGAATGGTCATGGATAGCCTCCTTTCCGGGATGTCGTTCCTATGTTTTGTCCATTATACCAAAACTGCAGCAGGAAAGCAACTGTATTTTCGGGAAAATAAAAGACGTTGCTTTTCATCCGAGTGGGCTGCACGCCGAGAGGGGGAAGGAAAAACAACGAAATCGAAAGAAACATCGGAAATTTCCCTTGGATATGCAAATAATTCTTGCATGTTTCGACACAGGTGTTATAATAAAAGAAAACAGGAGATTTATGGGGATCTCCCGGAACGGCACGTTTTTTTTGCCACTTGCGGCAAAAATTTGACGGGCCGGGAGGGAGGTCCCCTTACCAATATCGATGCAGAACCGGTGAATCGGTGCAGAAGAAAGGATCGCAGGCGGATGAATTTTCTATCTTTATCAACGGACCCCAGCACATGGATGGCGGTTGTGGGCTGTGCGGAAGCCGCCGCGGCGGTCGCTCTTACGGTGATGAC
>JALEII010000114.1 GCA_022770345.1 Clostridiales bacterium
ACGGCAGCCTGCTATCTGGTCCGGGACGGCCAGATGAAGGGCGAGCACATCCATGTTCTGGAAAAGGACTCCGTGGCCGGCGGTGCCTGCGACGGCTATCACTACGAGAACCTGGGCTATGTGATGCGCGGCGGCCGGGAAATGGACAACCACTTCGAGGTCATGTGGGACCTGTTCCACTCCATCCCCTCCATCGAGACGGAAGGGGTCAGCGTGCTGGACGAGTACTACTGGCTGAACAAGGAGGACCCCAACTACTCCCTCTGCCGGGCCACCGAGAACCGTGGTCAGGACGCCCACACCGACGGAAAGTTCGCCATCTCCGACAAGGGCGCCATGGAAATCATGAAGCTGTTCTTCACCCCCAATGAGGAGCTGCAGGACAAGAAAATTACCGATTTCTTCGATGACGAGGTGCTGAATTCCAACTTCTGGCTGTACTGGCGGACCATGTTCGCCTTCGAGAACTGGCACTCTGCATTGGAAATGAAGCTCTATATCCAGCGCTATATCCATCACATCGGCGGTCTGCCCGACTTCACCGCCCTGCGCTTCACCCGGTATAACCAGTACGAGTCCATGATTTTGCCCATGGTCAAGTACCTGGAGGATCACAACGTGACCTTCCATTTCGGCGTGAAGGTGAACAACGTCATCTTCGACTGTTCCGACAAGACCCGCAAGCTGGCCAAGCGCATCGAAGTGACCCGGGACGGCAAGGACGAGGCCATCGACCTGACCGAAAATGACCTGGTGTTCATCACCAACGGCGGCTGCGTGGAAAATTCCGCTCTGGGCAGCCAGAACACCCCCGCTCCCTACAACACGGAGATCAAGAAGGGCGGCGGCTGGGATATGTGGCGGAAGATTGCCGCACAGGATCCGTCCTTCGGCCATCCCGACAAGTTCTGCTCCGACCCGGAGCTGACCAACTGGGAGAGTGCCACCGTGGAGACCCTGGACCAGCGCATCATCCCCTATATCAAGGACATCTGCAAGCGGGACCCCTTCACCGGCCACGTTGTCACCGGCGGTATCGTCACCGTGAAGGATTCCTCCTGGCTCCTGAGCTGGACCATCAACCGCCAGCCTCAGTTCCGGGCCCAGCCCAAGGACCACTGCCTGGTGTGGTTGTATGCCCTGTTCACTGACAAGCCCGGCGACTACGTGAAGAAGCCCATGCGGGAGTGCACCGGCAAAGAAATTTGCATGGAGTGGCTGTATCACCTGGGTGTGCCGGTTGACGAGATCGAGGATATGGCCGAGCATTCCGCCAATACCATCCCCTGCATGATGCCCTATATCGATGCCTTCTTCATGCCCCGCGCCTATGGGGACCGGCCCGACGTGGTGCCGGAGGGTGCCGTGAACTTCGCCTTCCTGGGCCAGTTCGCCGAGACCAAGCGGGACACCATCTTCACCACCGAGTATTCCATGCGGACCGGAATGGAGGCCGTGTACACCCTGCTGAACGTGGACCGGGGCGTGCCGGAGGTCTGGGGCAGCGTGTATGATGTCCGGTGCCTGCTGGACGCCACCGTGAAGCTGCGGGACGGCAAGAAGGTCACGGATATGAAGTTCTCGCCCATCGAGAAGATCGCCATTCACAAGGTGCTGGAAAAGATCGGGAATACCGATGTGGAAAAGCTCCTGAAGGAATACAAGGTCATCTGAAAAAACGGCACATCGGTGAGACAGTGCGCCAAAAAGGAAAACGCCAACGGGAAAGCCCGCTGACGCAGAAATGACCCGTCCGCCCCGGAGGAAAAATTTCCCCCGGGGCGGTTTTTTGGCCACCTTTCCCTGAGAGAAGGTGGCCCGAAGGGCCGGATGAGGGATGGAATGTACGCCCGCCGCCGATGCAATGCCTCGCCGGAGGCTGATTTGACAAAACCACGGCCCGGGCGGTTTATGCTCCGGGCCGTGGTGCTGTTTTCTTTTACACTTCCAGAATGCCCTCCAGCTCCAAACCGGGGTAGCGGTCCAAAATGGGCTTGACGGTATTATGCAGGAATTCCGTGACCTGCTCCGGGGCCCGGCCCACGAAGGCCTTGGGGTCCAGCAGAGCCTCGATCTCCTTCAGGTTCATGGGGATGGCCGGGTCGGCGGCCATGCGCTCGATGAGGTCGCACTGGCCGCCCTCCTGCTTGACCTTCTTTGCGGCAGCGTGGGAATGGACCCGGATGGCCTCGTGGAGGGCCTGCCGGTCCCCGCCCCGCTTCACGGACTCCATCATCACGTTTTCCGTGGCCATGAAGGGCAGCTTTTCCATGACCCGGCGACGGATGACCTGATCGTTGACCACCAGGTCGGCGCTGACGTTCATGTAAATGTTCAGAATGGCGTCCACGCTCAGGAACGCCTCGCTGATGGAGAGCCGCTTGTTGGCGGAATCGTCCAAGGTCCGCTCCATCCACTGGGTGCCGGCGGTGAAGGCCGGGTTCAGGCTGTCGCAGATGACGAACCGGGCCAGGGCGCAGATGCGCTCGGAGCGCATGGGGTTGCGCTTATAGGGCATGGCGGAGGAACCGATCTGGTGCTGCTCAAAAGGCTCCTCCATTTCCTCGAAGGACTGCAGAATGCGCAGGTCGTTGCCGAATTTCATGGCGCTCTGGGCGATGCCGGACAGGCAGGAGAGGAAATAGCTGTCTACTTTCCGGGAATAGGTCTGGCCGGATACGGGGACCACACCGGGGAAGTCCATGTCCTCGGCAATGAGCGCCTCCATTTCGGCAATCTTCTTCTGGTCCCCATCAAAAAGGTCCATAAAAGACGCCTGGGTGCCGGTGGTACCCTTAGACCCCAGGAGCCGCAGACGGTCAATCTGGAACTCCAGATTTTCCATGTCCTGGGACAGTTCATAAATCCAGAGCGTTGCCCGCTTGCCCACGGTGGTCAGCTGAGCGGGCTGCAGATGGGTGTAGCCCAGGCAGGGCATATCCTTGTACTTCTTCGCAAAATCCGACAGGTTCTTCACCACCTGGGCACATTTTTGCAGCACCAGACGGCTGGCCTCCCGGAGAATGACCACATCGGTGTTGTCGCCCACATAGCAGGAGGTGGCACCCAGATGGATGATGCCCGCCGCCTTGGGACATTGCTGGCCGTAGGCGTACACATGGCTCATCACGTCGTGGCGGACTTCTTTTTCCCGTTTCTGGGCGACTTCGTAGTTGATGTCGTCCTTGTGGGCTTCCAGTTCGTGAATCTGCTCCTCGGTAATGTCCAGCCCCAGCTTCTGCTCGGCCTTGGCCAGGGAGATCCAGAGCCGCCGCCAAGTGCGGAATTTGAAGTCGTCGGAGAAAATATGCTGCATTTCCCGGCTGGCATAGCGGGTGGACAGGGGGGAAACATAGGAATCATGGGTCATATCGGGCACCTCTCGTTTTTGTTCGGCGGTTCGCCGGGATTCGTGCTTTCATTATAACACCGCGTTCAGGATTTGAAAAGGGAAAATTAAAGGATTCTTAATGGGAAAGCCCTACCAACAGAAGAAAAATCCTGCTATAATATGTTTGTAATCGAGAAAAGAGGGGTTTGCCTATGTACACGGTGCTGATTTGCGACGACCAGCCGGATATTGTCAACGCTTTGAAAATTTACCTGACCCCCGAGGGCTACCGGCTATTGACGGCCTACACCGGGCTGGAGGCCGTGGAACTGGCCCGGCGGGAGGAGCTGTCCCTCATCCTGATGGACGTGATGATGCCCGGCATGGACGGTATTACGGCTACCGCCCGCATCCGGGAGTTTTCCAACGTGCCGATTATTTTCCTCACCGCCAAGTCCGAGACCGAGGACCTGGTGCTGGGACTGAATATGGGGGCCGACGACTATATCACCAAGCCCTTCGTGCCGGTGGAGGTGCTGGCCCGGGTCCGTTCCCAGCTGCGCCGGTATGCCCGGCTGGGCAGCCGCCCGGAGGAGACCGGGGAAGTGCGGGTGGGGGCCATCGCCATCAACGACACCACAAAGACCGCTTCCGTGGACGGGGAGCCTGTCTATCTGACCCCCACGGAGTACAGCATTCTGCGACTTCTGATGAAATATCCCGGAAAAGTGTTCTCCACCAAGGAGATTTATGAAGGAGTCTGGCGGGAATCCGCCATCGGCAGCGAGGGCAGCGTGGCGGTGCATATCCGGCATCTGCGAGAAAAAATCGAGATTAACCCCTCCGAGCCCCGGTATCTGAAGGTGGTCTGGGGCCAGGGGTACAAGCTGGAAGGAGGAAACGGCTGATGAAAGCCCGATTGGGGACGAAAACCATTGCGGTGATCCTCTGCGCGGCCATGCTGGCTCTGGCCCTGTCCTGCGGGGCGGGGGTGGCGCTGCTGGCCGGGTACGGGTACCTCGCCGGAGCGGAATCCTATGTGGAAATGGATACGGCTACCACGGCGGCTGGGGACAGCGGCTATCCGACTGTGTCGGGAGCCGCACCAAGCTTCACGGCGCAGAAGGAAATGGTCCCGGCCATGGATGCGGTGACTTACCTGAATACGGCCCCCGTGGCCACGGCGGGCGTGCTGTATGGCTACCACGGCTGGCTCTATGCGGGGATCGCCCTGGGGCTGCTGCTCTTTGGGGTGCTGCTGGTGTATCTGTGCGCTGCGGCGGGCCGGACCACCGGCTCTCAGGTCATTCGCCCAGGGGGATTGAACCGGGTGCCGCTGGATCTGTATACCATCGTCTGGGCCGTGGGGGCCGTCAGCGCCGGAGCGCTGGTGTGGCAGACCATCGAATATGACCTGGATGTGCCAACGGTGCTGCTGCTGTTTGTGGTGTACCTGGCGAGCCTGCTGACGGTGGGCTATCTCTTTGCCATTTCCGCTCAGGCCAAGGCCGGGGAGGGCTATTGGTGGAAAAACAGCTTGCTGGTATGGATCGTGAACGGTATTGGCAAGGCAGTCAGGTGGACCGTGGGAAAGCTGGTACGGTTTTTTACACGGGTTTATAACGTGCTGCCCATGGCCTGGCAATGGCTGCTGACCGGCATGGTGCTGTTCCTGCTGCTGGCGGTGGGCGTCGCCACCAGGCGTGCAGGCGTGACGTTATTTGCCGTTATCCTCTATTTTGCGGCGATCTTCTACGGGACCTATTGCTTCGGCAAGCTGCGCCGGGCGGCACGGGCCATGGGCCGGGGAAATCTGAATGCCAAGGTCAGCCCCAAGCTGATGACCGGTGCGTTCCTGGAATTCAGCGAGGACCTGAACGCCCTGGGCGATGCGGCGCTGGTGGCGGCTCAGCAGCAGACCAAGTCCGAACACATGAAAGCGGAGCTGATTACGAACGTTTCCCACGATCTGAAAACGCCGCTGACGTCCATCATCAACTATATTGACCTTTTGCAGCGGGCGGAGTCTCCGGAACAGGCCCAAAGCTATCTGGAGGTTCTGTCCCGGCAGTCCGCCCGGATGAAGAAGCTCATTGAGGACCTGGTGGAGCTGAGCAAGGCCAGCACCGGTAATTTGCAGGCGGATATTCAGGACCTGGATGCCTCCGAGACGGTGAATCAGGCTTTGGGCGAGTTTGCCGACAAGTTTACGGCGGCGGGACTGACGCCGGTGGTGAATCTGCCGGAGACGCCGGTCAGGATGCTGGCGGACGGGAGGCTGGCCTGGCGGGTCATGAGCAATCTGTTCAGCAACGTGGTCAAGTATGCTATGCCGGGGACCCGTATTTATATCGACGTGGTGCCGTTGGAGCTGGCAGTGACAATCTCCGTGAAAAACGTGTCCAGAGAGGCGTTGAATCTGGGAGCCGAGGAGCTGATGGAACGTTTCGTCCGGGGAGATACCTCCCGGAACACCGAGGGCAGCGGTCTGGGGCTGAACATCGCCAAGAGCCTCATGGAGTTGCAGAACGGCCAGCTGCAGCTGCTGGTCGACGGGGACCTGTTCAAGGCCACCCTGTTCTTCCCAAGATCGGAGCAAAAGAGCATAGAATAAGAAAAACTCCCCTGGATGGGCAGAAATGCCCATCCGGGGGAGCGCTGTTTTTTGGAAGATACCCCGGCGGGGCACAACTCTACACAGGGGAGCCGTTGACTCTGCCCCGGCGGGCTTTTACGTCGATTTTGAACGCTCAGGCATCGACAGAGAGCGGGCGGGGCATGCCGCCGCCCCTACAAAGCCATGCCGGGGGATGCTGCTTTTTATCCCCGTAATGCACCGCTGGAATTGAGGACCAGGGTGCTGTACAGGAACAGCACGTCGGCGTTTTGAAAGTTTACATAATTTGAAAGCAGCTTCGGGTCCATATACCGGGTGTCTACCAGCGTGACTTTCCGGTAACCTTGCAGGAGCAGGGGGGCCAGACTGCTGCCGAAGGAATCCCGGAACAGGACCAGCTCTTTTTCCGTGTCCGCATCCGGATTTTCGATGGTCAGAAGCGGCTCCGAGCCGGACAGGAAAAAGTCGTACAGGTCCCGGCTTCCCAGTTTGGCTTCATCATAAACCTTCGTGACGGACCCGTCGGCATGGGTCACGGAAGCCCTTTGGAGCAGGGGGGAGGTCAGGTAGTACATGGTCTCCTGAGCCAGAGGCAGGGCTGCCTGTCCGTAATAGACTCCGGTGAAGGGGCGTTCCAATGCTTCTGCGGTGAATTCCCCGGATGGCTCGGCCCCCATGGCCTTGCAAATGGCCTGGGCTACCGGCAGGATTTTCTCCTGCCGCCAGTGGGTGTCCGTGGCATAATAATCATCAGCGCAGAGCAGACCTGTCAGGTCGATGTGGGTGGCCCAGGGGGTCCCGTCGGCGATTTGGGCCGTCAAGTCAACATAATCCATGGCCGGATAGCCGTTCCCGGCAGCCAGATAGTAAGCCTTGTCCGGCACCAGGGCGAAATACACGGTGCTGTCCTGCAAATAGGTGTCGTAGAGGCTCTGAAAGCACTTTAGGGCATGGCTGACGCTGGCCTGATCCAGGGGATATTCCAGTTGGAAGGCCTGGTCCCCCGCCAGGGCAATGCCGTTGTTGTCCAACTCCCGGAGGACAAAATAATGGAACTCGGATTTCAGCCGCCGGAAGCCGTTGCGCAGGGGAAATTGGTCCTGGGTATAGCTTTCAAAATCCGACATAAAAGTCCCGGAAAGCAGGCTGTTTGTGGTGATTTTCGGCATCTGGGCCAGCTTTCGCCGCTCCCAGTCGCTGCTTGCGTCCGGCGTCCGGACCCAGGCCCAGGCGGCAAGGCCCAGCCAGAAAAGGGCCAGAAGGGTAATCAAAACCGTTCTCGTTTTCTTCATAGCGCCACCTCAGAAACGGAAATACAGGAAAGGATTGTAGGACCCGTCCACCAGATAGGCCGTACACAGCAGCAGAAGGGCCAGCAGGAACAGCGGCTCGGCCAGGGACCGGAATTTTTCCGGCAGCTTCCCGGCCAGGGTTTTTGGCAGGGGTGTGGCCCCCAGGATCCCCACGGCAAAGAGAACCAGATTGCTGCGGAGGTGATACAATGTCTCCGCCGTTACACCCGGCAGGCCGGACAGGCCCAGAAGCCCTGCAAAATCGGACCGGACCCCGGAAGGCCCGTCGGCATTGAACACCACAAAACTCAGCATGACAAGAAGCAGCGTCAGACTGTGGCGAAGCCAGCCTGGCCATTTGGAAAGCCCCGGCAGCCACTTTTCTGCCATTAAGAGCAGGGCAAACAGCAGCCCCCACAGGACGAAATTCCAGGCTGCTCCGTGCCAGAGACCGGTGAGCATCCACACAATGAGGACGTTTCTGGCCCATTTGCCCTTGCTGCAGCGACTGCCACCCAGGGGGATATACACATAGTCCCGGAACCAGGTGCCGAGGGAAATGTGCCATCTTCGCCAGAATTCCGTGACGGTTTTGGAGCAGTAGGGGTAGCGAAAGTTCTCCGGGAAGGAGAAGCCCAGAATTTTTCCAAGGCCGATGGCCATGTCGCTGTACCCGGAGAAGTCAAAATAGATGTGCAGGGTGAAGGCCAGGGCGTAGACCCAGTAAAAAAGCACGCTCTGGCTCTCACAGGCCCGGAAGGCCCGGATGAGCGCACCGAACTGGTTGGCCAGCAGGACTTTTTTGCCCAGGCCAATCAAAAACCGGGAAAGGCCTTCGGCAAAATCGTTCCAACTGGTAGTCCGGCTGTCCAGCTGGGGGGCCACGTCGGCGTAACGGACGATGGGCCCGGCGATGAGCTGGGGGAACATGGAAACGTAGGTGCCGAATTTCAGCAGATTTTTCTGGACGGCCACGTCCCCCCGGTACACGTCAATGACGTAGCTGACGCACTGGAAAAGATAGAAGCTGATGCCGATGGGCAGGGCCAGGTGCAGCAGGGGGATGGACAGACCCGTCAGGCCGTTGACGCTCTCCACGAAGAAATCTGCGTACTTAAAGACCCCCAGCAGCGCCGCTCCGGAAATGACGGAGACGGCCAGCCAGACCTTTTTCCGCCTGGACCGGGCCACTGCAAGACCAAAGAGATAAAAAAGCAGAATGGAAGTCGCCATCAGGGCCAAATGCTTCGGCTCCCCCCAGCCGTAGAAAAAGAGGCTGGACAGGAGCAGCACGGCGTTCCGCCAGGACCTGGGGACCAGGAAGTAAAGAATGAAAACGATGGGCAGAAAGTAGTAAAGAAAGGGAATACTGGAAAATAACATGGCTGTTCCTCCAAAAAAAAGCCTGCCGCCGGGAGTGGCGACAGGCTGTGGGGATTTCTTACAGGGTAAAGTCCAGCTTACCGCCGCAGACGCTCTGGAAAGCGTCCACCATGGCCTGGGCCGTGATGCCT
>JALEII010000011.1 GCA_022770345.1 Clostridiales bacterium
GACCAGCTTATGCAGCATGATGGCATATTGGGTGTAGCTTTGGATGGGAATCACGCTCAGCAGGGTCAAACATTCATTCAGTCTTTCTATCCACAACTGGGTTGTGTTTTTGTTCTTCAACCGCACCTCGGCTTCGGCCACAGGCTCCTGAAAACGACGAATCAAAAACGGACCCAAAATGTGGTAGAAGAGAATTTCGCCATCGCGCTCCTCTTTTACACCAATCCAGCGAATATCCCTTTGGGCAGCCAGAATCAGGGGTGCGTTTCCGATGTTGCGTTGCAGATACTCAAAACACCCGGTTTCCTTTATGAGTACATCCAGCATATGCTCCGCATTGGATGTACTTCGGATCAGCACGCCATCCGGGGTGTATTTCCAGTAATCCATGTGATGGCTGCAATGAATCAGATCTAACAAAAGTGCAATTTTATCCTGAAGCTCCATTATGATACCCCCATTTTGTTGCTATCGTACCATATTTCCTTGGAAGTTGCAATGTTTTGCAGTTTCAAACCATGAACCCCATTTACAAGGAGGATTAGAAATGCCGGAAATCAAAAAAGTGGTTGCCACCGTGTGGTACAACAAACAGAATATGTACAAGCTTCGCCGGGTGTTCCCGGATGCGGAGTTCGTCTATGTGGATTTCTTTGACAAAGAACGCCTTGCCGAAGAAGTAAAGGACGCAGATGTGGCTATTCTTATGGGGGATGTGGACCCTTGCCTGCTGGGCGAAAACACGCTCAAATGGATTCATTGCGACCACGCCGGGCTGAATGGTTCCGCACGACCGGAGGTTTTTGCCCGGGGCATTCCCGTTACCGGTGCGGCGGGTCGCAGCGCCCCCGTGCTGGCCGAACACTGCATCTACTTCATGCTTCAGGCGTGCTATCATACAAAAGAACTGCTGAAAGCCCAGCAGGAATGCCGCTGGGGTGTGGAGGGCAGTAATCAGTGGAAGGGTCTTTATGGTCGGACGGCAGGCATCATCGGCATGGGCAACAACGGCAAAATGCTGGCTGCGCGTCTGCACGCTCTCGGGATGAACCTTCTTGCCTTTGATAAGTATCCCATCCACGGTTTTGACTATATTTCACAAAAATACTGCGCCAACAACGGCGATACCATTCAGCCGCTGCTGGAGAAATCCGATTTTGTCATTTTGACGCTGGCGCTGACCGATGAAACTTTCCACATGATCAACAAGGATACGCTGGCTCAGTGCAAGGACGGTGCCTTCCTGGTGAATATAGCACGGGGCGGTATCGTCTGCACCGAGGATCTGATGGATGCTTTGAACAGTGGAAAGCTCAGCGGCGCGGGTTTGGATGTGTTCGAGGAGCAGCCCCTCAGCCCGGAAAGCCCCCTGTGGAGGATGGAAAATGTGTACATTACCCCCCATTGCACGCCTCAGGTGCCTGACCGAGCCGCTGCCAGCATTGAGATCATCCGCGACAACGCCCGCCGGTTTGAAGCCGGAGAGCCCCTGCGGAATCTGATGCGTCCCGATGATGCCATGAACGGCGAAAAAGCAGAGGGCGGCTGGGCAAAGCTTATGAACAGCAAGGTTCCGAAAGAGCAGATTCGCATGGAAATGCTGGAAAAATTCTTAGGAAAACGGGACTGGACAGACCCCAACGAATGGATGTGAAGCAATGAGCAACGCAAAGCATTGGTGGACAAATTACCCTTGGCGAATGGTACAGACCAATTTTCGGGAAATTGATATGGACGGCATTGATGCGGAAAGCTATGCCCGGAGCCTTGCGGATTTCGGCGCAACGGTGGTCACATTGAATGCAGGGGGAATTCTTGCAAGCTATGAAAGCAAGCTGCCCTACCATACCGTGAGCAAATATCTCACAGGCAGCAGCCTGAAGGAAATTGTCGATGCCTGCCATAAGCGAGGGATTCGGGTCATTGCACGGATGGACTTTTCCAAAATTCCCTATGCGGTGTATGAACAGCATCCTGATTGGGCGTTCCGCACCGCAGACGGCGGCATCGTCCATCAAAACGGCTTTGTCCAGACCTGTCAGAACAGTGAATATCAGCAGGAGAAGGTCATGGAGATTCTGACTGAGCTGTTGACCACCCACCCCTTTGACGGTGTGTACTGCAATATGTCGGGCTTCGTGGCAACGGGGTATGACGGCAGAATTTATGGAATGTGTACCTGTGACCGTTGCAAGGCGGGTTTTCAAGCGGCGTTCCATCTGGATGTGCCGGACAAGTTGGATAGTAAGAACCCTGTCACCATGCGCTATATGGGCTTTCAAGCGGGCTGCAGCAAGAAGCTCCGGGCTAAAATGACCGCCGTCATCAAAGCCATCTCCCCGGAAATCGCGGTGGACAAGGTGGATTACCTGCGCAGCGAATCCCACACGGATATCGATATTCCCATTTGGGTGTACAGCGCCTCCTCCCATGCCCGGCAGACCGCCTTCTCAGGTCTGGTCTGTGACAATGCCAGCGTGGATTACATGGGCTTCCGCTACCGGGAAAGCTCTGTGTCCCCCGGGGTGTCCGCCCTGCGCCAATGGCAGAATTTGGCGAACGCGGGGACGACCAGTGTTTATGTGATTGGCAGGCTGGATAACCACCGGGACAAGTCCACCTTTGAGGCCCACAGGAAGGTATTCCGGTTCCACAAAGCCCAGGAAGCGCTGCTGACCGGGCTGCGCAGTGCCGCCGAGGTTCTGCTGGTGATGAAATCCCAGCAGTCCCGCAGTGACCCCGAAAGCTTCGGCTGGATTCGGGCGTTGACTGCCAGCCACGTTCCCTTTGACGAGGTGAAAACCTCCGGTGTGACAGAATATGCACTGAAGGATAAAAAGCTGGTCATTCTGGCAGATGCCAAGGATCTGCAGCCTGAACAATGTGCGCTTCTGGATGCCTTTGTCCAAAAGGGCGGTATGCTGGTGTCCTCCGGTGACAGCGGTGTTCGGGGGGATTCCTCATCCCTGCAGTGCTTGGGCATTGAGAAGGCGCCGGAGCGGAAAAAGACCGTCAGCACCGTATTCACCCTGACGGATTCCGATGCACAGGTTTTGAAACGCAGTGCCGAGGCTCCCATCATCGCCCCCGGCTCGGAAATCCGGGTCTGTGCGTATGCCCCCGGTGTCAAGAAACTTTTGCGCACCGAACCGGAACCGCACTACGGTCCGCCGGAAATTGCCTACCCTACGACCGAAACAGAAAACCCCGGTCTGACGGTGCATTCCTTCGGCAGCGGAAAAGCGGTGTATATTCCTTGGTTCTGCGGCAGCTTCTACCATAACGAAGGTTACACCAACACCCTGAATATCATGCAGGATGTCCTTTTTGAACTCTGCGGTCTGCCTCAGATTGCCCCCGGGCTGCATCCCAGTGTGGAACTGGTGCTGAAGAAAAAGGAAAACAAAACCGTGGTTTTTCTCATCAACGCCAGCGGGTATTTCGGCAACAGCTTCTTTGACCCCATCCCCATGGCGGACATCGAGCTGCACATACCCGGTCATTTTCTAAAAGCGGAGGCTCTGAACGGCGGACAGGCAGTTCTGGAAAATGGCGTTTTGCACCTGAATAAACTTGACGATTTTGAAATGCTTGTATTGGAGGAAAACTGAAATGAAAATTGGATTTATTGGTCTGGGCATCATGGGCAAGCCCATGGTTCACAACATTCTGAAAGCGGGTTACAAGGAGGTTCTGGTCTGGAACCGCAGTCAGGCGCCCGTAGAGGCCTGCGTTTCCTATGGCGCAGTGGCTTCCACGCCCAGGGAAATCGGTGAAAGCTGCGGTGTGGTCATCACCATGCCGCCTAACTCTCCCCAAGTGAAGGAAGTGATGCTGGGCGAAAACGGTGTTGCATCCTTCATGAAGCCCGGCAGCGTGTTCATCGACTGCTCTTCCATCAACCCGGTGGCATCCAAGGAAATTGCCGCGGTTCTTGCCGAGCGGAGCGTTGAGATGCTGGATGCGCCGGTTTCAGGCGGTGAACCCAAGGCCATTGACGGAACCCTGTCCTTCATGGTGGGCGGCAAGCAGGAGGTCTTTGATGCCCATAAGGAGTTGCTGTTGACCATGGGTGCCTCCGCCGTCCGCTGCGGCGAGGTGGGGGCAGGCAACACCACGAAGCTGGCAAACCAGATTATCGTGGCATGCAACATCCGGGCTGTGGCAGAGGCACTGACACTGGCCCAAAAGGCCGGTGTGGAGCCTGAGGCGGTGTTCCAAGCGATTCGGGGCGGTCTCGCCGGTTCCACGGTCATGGATGCCAAGGCACCCATGATGATTGCCGGAAACGACAAGCCCGGCTTCAAGATAGATCTGCACATCAAGGATTTGAACAATGTGCTGGACTGCGCCCACGCCGTGGGCGCCCCGGTTCCCATGACCGCATCCGTGATGGAGATCATGCAGTGGCTCCACAACAACGGCAAGGGACAGTGCGACCACAGTGCCATTTCCCAGTACTATGAACACCTGACCGGCATTCAGATTGGCAGATAAGATGGCACGTTTCCCCTATTCCCCGGCGTTAAAGCCGCCATGGAACTGGACAAGTATCGATTTGACCGATTCCAGACTGGTACCTGCCATTCGATTGATGGTGCAGCAGATACAAACAGACGTATCTGCCTACATTCCTTCCAAGGGCATCCGCCTGCAAAAAAAGGAGATAACCGTCTGGGACGGCGGAACCATAGATTGCTACCTATTGGAACCGGAAGGTGCGCGCGCTCAAACGCCTGCGATGCTTTACTGTCATGGGGGCGGCTTTTTCTTGCCTATACAGCCCATGATGATGGAACTCGCCGCCCAATATGCGCGGGAAGTGGGTGTGCGGGTGTACCTCCCGGAGTATCGCATCCTGCCGGAATACCCCAATCCCTATCCTTTCCGGGACTGTCTGAGTATTTTGGAGGAAATCCAGAGGCAGGATACGCCCTATCTTCTCTACGGGGAAAGTGCGGGTGGAACCCTAGCAGCAGGGCTTGCGCTCTGGACAAGGGACCATGCAACAAAGTCAGCTAAGGGTCAGTGCCTGATTTATCCGACGCTGGACAATCGGTGCAGCCGGTACGCCTCCATGCGGCTGTATGCCGAGGCGGCATGGTCCCTGAAGAACCATCTGACGATATGGCGGGAATATCTCAAAAACGGCAAGGAAGGGCTGGACGAGTATATTGTTCCCATGACAGCGCCGGATGTGTCGGCACTGCCTCCTGCCTATGTGGAGCCGCAGCAGATCGATATCCTTCGGGACGAGGGCATTGCCTACGCCAAGCGGCTGGAGGATACAGGAAATCGGGTGACACTCAACATCGTCGAGGGTTCCTACCACGGCTTCGATGCGGATACGCAGAACCCCTTCGTACAGAAGGTTGTTCAAAAACGGATCGAGCAAATGCGTAAAATGTTGAAATAAGAGAGGATGATTGAACCCATGACCATAGAACAACGTGTGGATGCGGCCAATGCCAGAGTTCTGGAAATTATGACCAAGAGCCGCCCTGTCTGGGTGGACGTGCGACCTGCCATCGACGTAATTCCCGGAATGACCAAAACTACGATTCTTACCCCCGGTCCCGGCATCGACCCCGACCGGGTCACACCGCCCCAGCGGACTTCCATCTGCGGCGCGGTCCTCCATGAAGGACTTGCAAACTCCATGGAGGAAGCATGGAGCATGGTGGAGCGCGGGGAAATTCAGCTTGTATCCTCCCAGACCATGAACGTGGGCAATGCCGCCTGCATGGTCACCTCCGCCAGTATGCCTGTCATCGTAGTGGAGGACAAGATCTTCGGCGGTCGGGGCTTTGCGCCCCTCCATCCCGGCGGAAATCCCAAGTGTCTGCGCTGGGGACTTTATGACGAGGAGGTGGAGCATGACCTTCGCTGGTTCCGGGATGTGTACGGTCCCGCTTTGGGGCAGGCAGTCCGTGCCGCCGGGGGCATGGATGTAATCACCATTCTGTCAAAAACAGCAGGCATGGGTGACGAAAATCACAACCGCCAGCCCGCCGCCTCCATGTGTCTGGCATTACAGCTGATTCCTTTCCTTCTGGACATGGAATGTGCGGAAAAGAATGCCGTCATCAAGCATTTTTCCGCCAATGACCGATTCTTCCTCCATGTGATGATGGCCGGTGTGGAAAGTATTACCGCCTCCTGCAAGGGCATTGCGCTTTCCACCGTTATGGTGGGCATGGGCGGCAACGGTGTGGAATTCGGCATCCAGCTGGCAGGAACCGGCAATCGCTGGTATACCACTGCGGCACCGAAAATCAAGGGGACCTTCCTCAAACCTACTTATAAGGAGGAGGATTTAATCGGTTATCTGGGGGACAGCTGCGTCACGGAAGTCTGGGGGCTTGGCGGTATGTCCGCCATTGCGGGTCCTGCCTATATGCGGCTCACCGGCTCCAACTATGCCGAGGCCAGAAACCGTACGGAAAAGGCAAGAGCTGTTTCATTGGGAGAGCATACCTTTGCCCCCGTTCCCTGGGAGGATATGGCGGGCTTCCCCGTGGGCGTGGATGCCCGGAAGGTGGTTGGCTACAACATCCTGCCCATCTCCCATGGCGGCAGCGCCCTTCGCTGCGGCGGTCAGGGCGGTGCCGGTGCGGCAGAGCTGCCTCTGGGCTGTTTCAAGGAAAGCCTGCGGGGTATCTACGCCCAGGCAAAGGAAATCATGGCGAGGGAGGAAACGGAATGAGTGTCTTTGTAAAAATCGAAAAAGGGAAATATATCGACTCCCTGGAAACCCTCTACGCCAGCTCCGTTCTGGCGGAGCAGAACGGCATCGTCAGCGGTTATGTGGGTGTGGGCACCCATGCCTTTCTGGATACCGTTCGCTCCTCCGGTCTTGACAGCCCGGATTTAGACAGCGTCACCGGCAACGATCTGGTCATCATTGCCGAAAGCACGAACCAAGCCGCCTTTGATGCTGCTGCCCGCGCCGTGTTCGCCAGCTTCCAGTCGGAAACCTCCGCACAGGCAGAGGAAAGCTTTGTATCCATCAAGGCGGCCGTGCAGAAGCACCCGGAAATCAATCTGTGCAGCGTGTCCGTTCCCGGCGAGTACGCCTATGGGGAGGTAAAAAAGGCGCTGAACGCCGGGCTGCACTGTGTGGTATTTTCCAACAATGTACCCTTGGAACAGGAGCGGGAGATGAAGCTGCTGGCGCGGGAAAAGGGACTTCTGTGCATGGGACCGGACTGCGGCGTTGCCAACATCAACGGTGCGGCGCTGGTGCTTTCCTCCATCAACAACCGGGGTCCCTTCGGCATCGTGGGCGCTTCCGGCACCGGAATCCAGCACGTGGCCGCCATTCTCCACGAGGCGGGTACTGGTGTCAGCCAGACCATCGGCACCGGAGGTAACGACTGCAAGGATGCAGTGGGCGGGATTATGATGCTGATGGGCATCGACGCCCTGGAGGCAGACCCCGAAACCAAATACATCGCCCTGATTTCCCGCAAGCCCGGTGATACCGTGCTGCCCAAGCTGCTGGAACGAATCAAAACCTGCCGCAAGCCGGTGGTTGCCTTGTTCATGGGCTGCGACCGGAAAGCGATCGAAGCCTCCGGCGCCATCTACGCTTCCAGTCTGGACGACTGTGCCATCCAGTGCCTGAAACTTATTGGTGTCGATTATCCCCTAACCACGGAGGAAGAACTGACGGCACTGGCAGCGGAAGAAGTGAAAAAATATGCCCCGGAGCAGAAGTACCTGCGAGGTCTTTACACCGGCGGCACCTATATGGACGAAGCGGCGAACGCCATGATCCCCCGAATTGGCACCATTTACTCCAACTGCCCCATCCGGTCTGATTGGAAACTGGAGGACAGCTATGTCAGCCGGGAGAACGCCTGCGTGGACTACGGTGAGGAGGAATTCACCTTGGGTCGCCCCCATCCTGCCATTGACCCCGGCATCCGTAAGCCCGCCATTTTGAAAGAGGCTATGGACCCGGAGGTCGCTGTTATCATTCTGGACTTCATTCTGACGCCTCCCGGGCACATGGACCCCACGGGCTTTGTCATCGATGACATTAAAATGGCGCAGCAGATGGCGGAAGCAGAGGGACGACACATCACCTTCATCGCCTCCGTTCTGGGCACCACCGCCGATTTTCAGGATAAGCACAAGCAGGAACGGCAGCTGCGGGAGGCAGGGGTGATCGTCTGCCAGACCAACTATCGCGCTGCCGTGCTGGCAAGTGAGATTATCCGCCAAATCAAGGAGGGCTGAGCATGGATTGTGAGAAGATTTTAAATCTGTTCCGCAGTGAACTGATCACCGTGAATGTGGGACCCAAGCTGCTGGCGACCTCCCTGGAAATGCAGGGCTACAAAGCCTATCAGGTGGAGTGGAAACCCATGGCCGGCGGAGACAAGGAAATGCAGGAGATTCTGGATCTGCTGGGAGGTGTGGACTGATGAAGGTACTGGTTTGCAACGCCGGAAGCACGTCCCTAAAATTCAAGCTCTATGAAATGCCTGCCTGTACCGTTCTTGCCACCGGCAAGGTAGAGCGGGTAGGCTCCTGTGACGACGCAATCTTTGGCTATTGCAACACCGTCACGGGGTACAGGGTGGATGCCGGGAAGAAGAATATCCCCGACTACGCCGTGGGCATCAACAAGTTTCTGTTTGAGCTGACACAGGGGAAAGGCGCTGTCCTGACGGACATCCGGGAGATTGAACGGGTAGGCTATAAGTCAGTCTTGAGCAAAAACCACTATGGTGTCCACGAAATCGATGAAGCTGTCATGCAGGGTATGCGGGACTTTCTCCCCTTGGCTCCTGTCCACAACAGCGCTTACTTAAAGGCCATCGAAACCGTGCAGGCGGTTTTGCCGAATGCCAGACATGTAGGCGTTTTTGAAACCGCCTTCCATCGGGATATTCCCTTGGAGCGAAAAATCTACGGCGTTCCCTATGAATGGTACGAAACCTACGGCATCCAGCGGCTGGGCTACCACGGTGCGTCCCACGGCTACATTGCCGACTGCCTGAATGCGGAAAAGAAGGATTACAAGGCCATTTCCTGCCATCTGGGCGGCAGCGCATCCATCTGCGGTATTCTGAACGGAAAGAGTGTGGACACCAGCTTCGGAATGTCCCTGGAAACCGGTCTGATTCACGCCAACCGGGTGGGCGATATGGACCCCACCATGATCAACTTTCTGAAACAGGTGGGGCTCAGCGAAGAAGAAATTCTACAAGGGTGCCAGAAAAAAGGCGGTCTTCTGGGCATCTCCGGCGTGAGCAACGACCTGCGCTATGTGCTGGAAGCGGCGGACGGGGGAAATGAACGGGCGAAGCTTGCCGTGGATGTGTTCGTTACCGGCATCGTCCACTACATCGGTGCTTTCTTCCTGGATTTGGGCGGTCTTACCGATCTGGTCTTTACGGCCGGAATCGGAGAGCATTCTGACCGGGTTCGGGCTATGGTTTGTCAGCGTTTGGGGAGCATCGGCGTAAAGCTGGATGCGGAAGCAAATCAAAAGAATGCTCCCATCATCTCTGCCCCTGATTCCGCTGTCACCGTCCGGGTCATTCCCACGGACGAAGAATTGGGCATTGCGCGGCGTACTTACGAGCTGGTATAATAGCACTGTCAGCCATCCGTCTTCTTTCTGGTGGCTGAATCCGTAAAGGGAGGAAAACCTATGTATCAAACCTTGCGGTGTGATGCCGAAAAAATTGCCCGGGGCGCCATTGCGGCGGTCAGCCCGGAAGCCGCCGTGCGCCGGGTACTGACCGGAAAGACCTTCCCCGGCAGACTCTATCTGGTTTCCGTGGGCAAGGCAGGGTGGAAAATGGCACGGGCGGCGGTTTCCTGTCTGGAGCAGCCCCTTGAACAGGGAATCGTGGTTACCAAATACGGTCATGTGGAGCATCCCATTCCCGGCATTATCTGCTATGAGGCAGGGCACCCCGTGCCGGACGAGAACACCTTCCGGGCGACACAGGCGGTGTTAGACATAACCGCACAGGTAAGCTCGGAGGATACAGTACTTTTCTTGCTCTCCGGCGGCGGCAGTGCTTTGTTTGAAAAACCGTTGGTGGAGGGGGCGGAATTACAGACCATCACGAACCGGCTTCTGGCCAGCGGGGCGGACATTGTGGAGATAAATACCATCCGCAAGCGGCTGTCGGCCGTCAAGGGTGGGCGATTTGCCCAGTGGTGCGCCCCCGCCCATGTGGAGGTCATTGTGCTTTCCGATATTCTGGGCGACCCGCCGGATATGATCGCCTCCGGTCCGGCAGCCCCTGACAGCTCCACCTGCACAGACGCACTGGACATTGTGAAAAAATACGATTTGACGCTCAGTGAGCGGGCGCTTTCGCTGCTGCACCGGGAAACGCCGAAAGAGCTGCCTAACGTTTCCACCCAAATCATCGGCAGCGTCCGGCAGCTTTGCCATGCAGCCGGGAAACTGGCGGAGGAACTGGGTTATGAACCGATTTTGCTGACGGATCATCTGGACTGCGAAGCCAGAGAAGCAGGACGCTTTCTTTCGGATATTTTGAGAACCCACGCCGATAGCGGCAGAAAGCTGGCGTTCCTTGCCGGCGGGGAAACTGTGGTGCATCTGACCGGGAATGGTCTGGGAGGAAGAAATCAGGAGCTGGCTCTGGCGGCTGCGGTGGGCATTCAGGGACTTTCCAATGTCTGTGTTATCAGTGTGGGCAGCGATGGCACCGACGGACCCACAGATGCCGCCGGGGGCTATGTCGATGGCGATACGGTTCGGGCTTTGACGGAACAAGGACTGCGTGTTGCGGATGTCCTTGCCCAAAATGACGCTTACCA
>JALEII010000017.1 GCA_022770345.1 Clostridiales bacterium
TATAAATACGGCGCAGTTTGTCCCGTTCTGCAGATTCCTCGGCGGTCAGACCCTCGGTCTTGGCTTTTTTCGCCAGCGCATTGATGCGGGCGATGACTTCGTCCATGTTCATAAAAAAATGCTCCTTTTTTCTCAGATATAGCGCAGAATGGTCACGCCGATCCTGCCTTTTTTCGTCTGCCCGTTCACCTGGGACAGGAGAATTTTCCCCAGGCCCCGGATGGAAATTTTCTGCCCTTCTTCCACCGGTTTGTCCGGCTTTTCACAGGGCAGGCCATCAATGGATGTTTTCCCGGCGGTCACATAATCCACTGCCAGGCTCCGCCCAATGCGGAATCCGGAGGAGATTACGCTGTCCAGCCGCAAGGAGGCCAGGGTGTCCCGAATTTCTTTCGTCTGGGCCGGGGCAATGGTCACGTCCTGCAGGGAAATTTTGGAAAGACGGACCTTGGTCCGGCCTGCGCCGGTGAAATTTTGCAGTAGGTAGGGGGCAATCTGCTCTGTTACGAAGAAATCGCAGCAGCCGCTGCCCACGCAGATGTCCCCTACGGCCTCCCGTGCCACGCCGCTGCCCATGAGCGCGCCGAGAAAATCCCGGTGGGTGGGGGTGTCCCCCTGATAGAATTCCGCATGGAGGCAGACCACCGGGGAATCCTCGCCGTCCAGATAGGTTCCGTCCAGATATTCCGGCAGAAAAATAAGCATTTTCCGCTCCGCATCGGCATAGCCACCGAAGGCGAACAGCCCCGGCAGATCCCCAAAGAGAAATTTTGCGCTGTGCTGCTCGCTGGGGGAGAGAAAGCCGGTGGAAGCGGGAATGTCCCGGCGGATGCCGGTCTGTATTTTGTCCCACAGCTTGGAGAGGAGCATTTTCTCCTCCGTCGTGCGGGCGATCTTTTCAATATTGCTTCTGTCCATAAGCGCCTCCTTGAAAGTATTGTAGCACATTTCCGTCCGTATGGAAAGAAGTTTTTCTTGTGTCCCGGCGTTCCATCCGTTATAATAGAGAAAAGAAAGCAGGTGTCGATATGATTCTAGGAATCCTTGGAGCCGGGGCCTCCGGTATGGCGGCAGCCCTGACTGCATCCGAAAACCCGGAAACCCAGGTGCTGCTGCTGGAACGGCAGACACGGGTGGGGAAAAAGCTGTCCGCTACCGGCAACGGACGGTGCAATCTGACCAATCTTCACGCCTCGGAAGGGGGCTATTTCGGGGATGACCCGGCCTTTGCCCGTCCGGCGCTCAGCGCATACCCGCCGGAGGAGACACTGGACTGGTTCCGTTCCTTAGGGCTTTATACCGTGTCGGAGGACAGCGGCCGGGTGTACCCCTTTTCGGACCAGGCCAATTCCGTGGTGGATGTTCTGCGATTCGCACTGAACCGGCCTAATATTACTTTGAAAACAGGTTTTGAAGTGGAAAAAATCAAAAAAACCCCGGAGGGCTTCCGGCTGGAAAGTGCCGGAGAGGAAATTTTCTGCGACCGGCTCATCATTGCCGCCGGAGGCCTGGCCGGGACGGCTCTGGGCGGCTCCATGTCCGGCTATCGTTTGCTGATGAAGCTGGGCCACCATACCACCCGGCTGCGGCCTGCCCTGGTGCAGCTGAAAACCGATTGGGCCGGAGTGGAAAGCCTGAAGGGTATCCGTACCGAATGCGTGGCACGGGTGTACCGGAATGAAGAACTGTTTGCCGAAAGCAAGGGGCAGGTGCAGTTCACTCAGTACGGTCTTTCCGGTCCGGTGATTTTCGAAGTCTCCCGGGATGTGGGCCAGGGGAGCGCAAGATGGAAGTGCCTGCTGGACCTGCTGCCGGAGATTTCGGAAGAGGATTTGCGAAAAGAGTTATTCCGGCGACTGTGGACCGGCTGGGCGGCGGAGGAATTGCTTACCGGCATCCTCCACAACCGCCTGGGCCGTGTCATTGCCCGGCGGGCGGGGGTCAAAACAGACCGGGATTTGTCGGCGGAGGCTATGGAAGCTGTGGCGGAATTGGTAAAAGCCTTCCCGGTGCCCATCAACGAGCCTATGGGCATGGACAGCGCCCAGGTGACGGCGGGGGGGATCCGCACGGAGGAATTCGACCCGGAGACCATGGAAAGCCGCCTGGTCCCCGGCCTGTACGCCTGCGGCGAAGTGCTGGATATCGACGGAGCTTGCGGCGGCTACAATCTCCAATGGGCTTGGAGCAGCGGCCGTCTGGCGGGCAGAAATGCGGGGGAAATTGGATGATTCGACTTTCGGAAATGAACCTGCTTCCCGGGGAGCGGGACCTGCGGCACAGAGCCGCCAGGCTGCTGCGTATCCACGAGGAGGACATTTTAGAACTGAAAATCGTCCGGCGGGCGGTGGATGCCCGGAAAAAGCCGGAGGTCCGGCTGGTCTATACCGTGGACGTGGCGGTGAAAGGGGACGAGGAAACTGTTCTGCGCCGGTGCCCCAAGGCAAGGAAAGCCCCGGAGAACCGGTATTGTCCTCCGGCGGCTCGTCCGGCGGGGAAAAAGCGGCCGGTGGTCATCGGATTCGGACCTGCCGGGATGTTTGCCGGGCTGATCCTGGCTCTGGCGGGGCAGAAGCCGATTATTTTGGAGCGGGGCGAGGATGCCCGGACCCGCCATGAAAAGGTCCAAAAATTCTGGGAGACCGGCGAGCTGGACCCGGACAGCAACGTGCAGTTCGGTGAGGGCGGCGCCGGGACCTTCTCCGACGGGAAGCTGAATACCGGCGTGAACAACCCCAGAATTCAGTGGGTACTGGAACAGTTCGTGGCGGCGGGAGCAAAAGAGGATATTCTTTATGATGCCAAGCCCCATGTGGGCACGGACATTCTGCTGACGGTGGTCCGGAACCTGCGCCATCGTATCGAAGATCTGGGCGGGGAGGTCCGTTTTCGCGCCCAAGTCACCGGTCTGGACCGGGAAAATGGCGCCTTGACCGGCCTGCGGTTGTCGGACGGAAGCAAAATTTCCTGCGACCGGGCCATTCTGGGCATCGGTCACAGCGCTCGGGACACCGTGACTATGCTCCATGAATTGGGCCTTCCCATGGAGCCGAAGCCCTTTGCTATGGGCATCCGCATTGAGCAGAACCAGAAAGTCATCGACAAGGCCCAGTACGGCAGCCTTGACCCGAAGCTCCCGGCGGCGGATTATAAGCTGGTGGCCCATTTGCAGGACCGGACCGTGTACACATTCTGTATGTGTCCCGGCGGTTATGTGGTGGCGGCGGCTTCCGAGGCCGGAGGGGTCGTGACCAACGGTATGAGCTATTCCGGACGGAAGGGTGAAAATGCCAACGCCGCCTTGCTGGTGAGCCTGAATCCGGCGGATTTTCCGGGCACGGACCCCTTGTCCGGAATGCGCTGGCAACGGGAAATTGAGGAAAAAGCCTTCGCCGCCGGAGGGGGGAATTATCGCGCTCCGGCCCAGAAAGTGGGCGATTTTCAGGCCCACCGGCCCAGCACCGGTCCGGGCAGCATTTCGCCTTCTTATCGTCCCGGTGTCACCTGGACGGACCTGCACGAAGTCCTGCCCAAGGTCCTGACGGACGCGCTGGAGGAGGCCTTGCCGGTGCTGGCAAAGCGGCTTCCCGGCTTTGCTCCGGCGGATGCGGTGCTGACGGCTCCGGAATCCCGGTCCTCCAGCCCCGTGCGTATTTTACGGGACGAGACCCGGCAAAGCGGCCTCCGGGGCCTGTACCCGGCGGGAGAGGGAGCGGGCTATGCCGGCGGCATCATGTCTGCTGCCGTGGACGGTATCCTCAGTGCCGAAGCCTTGCTGGAAACGTTATGAAAACACCGCCCGTTCCAATTTCTCGGAGCGGGCGGCGCTTTTTACCGCAGGAAGAAATACCAGACCAGAAGACCGATTTGTAAGGCTAAAACTACCGGGATGCCCACGGTGAATTTGGGGTGACGGGTCTTGTGGCGGAAGGTGTACATCCCCAGCAGGGACCCGACGCTGCCGCCAAGGGCGGCAATGGTCATCAGGGTGGCCTCCGGGATGCGCCATTGCTTTTTTCGGGCCTTCCGCTTGTCCGCATACATAAAAAGAAAGCCCAGCGCATTGATTAGAAGCAGGTATGCAAGGAAATATTTCATAGTCGTCCTTTCCGGGAGGGGTCATCATGAAAAAATGGGTGCTTGTCGTTTTGTGCTGTTTGTTCCTGACCGGCTGCGCCGCTGCGCCGGTGTTCGAGACCATTGCCGATGAATGGCAGGAGGACCTGCCTGCCTCCGCCGGGGAAATCCAACTGGAGCTGCCGCCGGATGCGGCGGTGTTGACGGATTCCGGCACGGGGAAGGCCCTGTATTTCTGTGACGATTACTGCTTTTCCGTGCAAATTCTCCCCGGCGGGGACCGGGACGCCACTCTGCGGGAGGTCACGGGCTTTGAAGCCGACCAACTGACCTTGGTTGAAACCGCCCAGGGGACCCAAAAGCGGGAGGACTTCGTCTGGACCTGCGCTGGTGAGGGGCAGGAGCAGCTGTTCCGGGGCTGTATTCTTGACGACGGTCTCTATCACTATGTTCTGCTGGCCCAGACCGATGCGGACAGCGCCAGTTCCGTTCAGGGGGATTGGGAACGGCTGTTTCAGTCCTTCTGGGTGGTCTGATATTGGCTCAGGACTTCCTCGCACAGGGCGGCGCAGGCGTTGCGGACGCTTTCCGGGGACAGGATCTCGGCTTTGTTCCCAAAACCAATTATCCAGCTTAAAAACATGGGGGACACGGCCACGTCGGCGGCAAAAATAAAATGGTCCGTCCCATCGGGGATGAAGATGCGGCCGGGGCCGAAGTGGTCGATGACCACGTTGGTGAGGCTTTTTTCAAAGCGCATCCGCACGGACACCGGCTCCCCGGAATACATCTGGAACAGCCGGGACACATAGGTCTGCAGAGCCGGTCCGGTCAATTCCGGGCAGGGTAGCCGTTTGGCGGTGAGCAGGGAAATGTCGCTCATCCGGTCCAGACGGTAAGAAGTGGCCCCGTGGCGGGCGGAATGGGCCAGAAGATAACAGTTCTCGTTGTCCTGGCACAGAGCGTAGGGGCTGGCTACATATTCCCGGTTTCGGTAGCGCCGCTCGCCCTGAAGGCCCCAGTCAAAGTAGCGGAAGGTGATCTGGACGTTCTTGGAGATGGCCTCCTGAATGGCATCCACGTTGTAGTAAATACTTTCGTTCATGCTCTTGACCCGACCGGAGACCACCATTTCCCGTTTCAGGAGCCGGGCATCCTCCTCGGAGCAAAGAGAACATAGCTTGCCCACCAGTTCCCGGGATTTTTTCTCCGTCAGGTATCGGCTGGACTGGACTGCATCGGAAAGCAGCTGCAATTCCGGTAGCTCAAAGGCACGGGAGGCCAGGAAATAGCCACCGTTTTTCCCCGGAATGCACTCGATGTCCATGCCGTAATCCTGCAGAGTCTGAATGTCCGTATAAATACTTTTCCGCTCGCAGGGAATGTCGTAGTCCCGTCGGAGCATTTCGCACAAGGCGCTGGCGCTTATCGGTTTATCCCGACGGGCGCTTTTTTCCAGGTAGTCCTTGATGTAAAGCAATTTCCGCTTCTGATTCTCGGAGCGTGCCATACCGTCCCCTCCTTTTATAGCTCCTATTCTATCATAGATTCGGCTCCTGGGAAATAGAAAGATTGCATTTTTCCTGGAAATGTGCTATTCTAAGAGAAAATTTCTCTCAGGAGCGGATACATATGGTTTACCTCGGTTGTCATTTGTCCTGCGGAAAGGGCTTTCGCGCCATGGTCCGCACGGCGGAGTCCATTGGAGCGGATACCTTTGCCTATTTCACCCGGAATCCCCGTGGGTCCAAGGGGAAAGACCCGGACAAGGGCGATATTGCTGCCGCTTTGGCGGAACTGAAGGAACAGGGCTTTGGAAAGCTGGTGGCCCATGGGGCTTACACCATGAATCTTTGCGCCGCCGACCCGGAAGCCCGCTCTTTTACCGCTTCCATTCTGGCGGACGACCTGAGGCGGATGGCGGACCTGCCGGGGCAACTATATAATTTCCATCCCGGCAGCCATGTGGGCCAGGGGACAGAAATAGCTGTGGAGCAAATTGCCTCGGCCCTGAAAACGGCGTTGGAGCCGGATTATCCTGTGACGGTACTGCTGGAGACCATGGCCGGGAAGGGCAGCGAAGTGGGCGGCAGATTTGAAGAATTGCGTGCCATTCTGGATGCGGTCAACGACCCCAGAATGGGCGTGTGCCTGGATACCTGCCATGTGTACGATGCCGGGTACGACATCCGGGAAGATTTGGACGGAGTGCTGGCGGAATTCGACCGCATCATCGGCCTGGACCGGCTCTATGCCCTCCACCTGAACGATTCCAAGAATCCCATGGGGTCTCATAAGGACCGGCACGAGAAGATCGGCCAGGGGAGCCTGGGCACGGAGACCTTCCGGAAGATCGTTACCCACCCGAAGCTCCAGGGTAAGCCCATGATTCTGGAAACGCCCAACGAACTGCCTGGGTATCAGCAGGAAATTGCGCTGCTGCGCTCCTTTACGGAAAAATAGACCACAGGAGGGAACAAAATGGATGCGTTCCTCAATGGGTTCGCCCAGGCGGACCCGGAGACCTATTATGTGTTTATCGGTTTTTTGCGGGTGGCGGCGCCGGTGTTTGCCTTTTTGCTGCTGCTGCGCTGCGCCAAGCCTTTGCTGACCTTCCGGCGGGAGCCGGAAATCTGGGCATGGCTGTGTCTGCCCGGAGACCAGAAGCTGCCTCTGACCCACTGGGAAAACGTGGTGGGCCGCAGCAAGCGCAGCGATGTGGTGGTGAATTTTCCCACAGTCTCCCGGAACCACTGCGTATTTACCCGCTACGATGACGGCAGTTGGACCGTGTCCGACGCCGCCTCCAAGGACGGGGTGTATGTCAACGGCAAGCGGGTCAGCATCTGCGCCCTGGAACCGGAGGATACCATCACCATCGGCGGCGTTGACATGAACCTGCTGCCTATTTCCGCCCGGCAGGAGGCGAGACTTGCGGAACTGCGGACCCCGGCGGCCTCCCCGGCCAGCGGTGTGGCCAATCTCCTGATTCTGACCGTATTTCAGCTTTGCTGTATGATGGCCTTCCTGCTCAGCGGGACCAGTCACCCCACGGAGGTCTTCTGGGGCTTTGCGGGGCTGACAATGGCGGAATGGGTGCTGTTTATTTTCTATCTCTGCATCCGCCGTCCTTCTTTTGAGGTGGAGACCCTGGCCTTTTTCCTCTGCACCATGGGCATGGCGGCCCTGGCCACCGTTGCCCCCGGAGAAATCAAGAAGCAACTTCTGGCGGTGATCTTGGGCATTGGCGTGTTCCTGGCCGTGGGGTGGAGCCTCCGGGACCTGGAACGGGCCAAGCGGTTCCGGTATCTGGCCAGCGTGGCAGGTGTGGGTCTGTTGCTGATTACTTTGGTATTCGGTCAGGAGATTTACGGTGCCAAAAACTGGCTGTACATCGGCAGCTTCTCTGTGCAGCCTTCAGAGCTTTCCAAGGTCTGCTTTGTATTCGTGGGAGCGTCCACCATGGACCGGCTGATGAACAAGCGGAATCTGATTTTGTTTATCGGCTACTCGGCTTTCATATGCGGCTGTTTGGCCTTGATGAACGATTTCGGCACGGCGCTTATCTTCTTCTGCGCCTTTTTGGTCATTGCTTTCCTGCGCTCCGGCAGCGTGGGTACCGTGGCCCTGGCCATTGCGGCGCTGGTATTCGCCGGGGTCGTTGCCCTGAAAATTGCCCCCCATGCCCTCCGGCGGTTCACCAGCTGGCGGCATATCTGGGAGGACCCCCTGGACACGGGCTATCAGCAGACCCGTGCTTTGATGTGCCTGGCCTCCGGCGGACTTCTGGGCCTGGGGGCCGGCCGGGGCTGGATGGTCAACGTCTTTGCAGCGGATTCCGATATGGTGTTTGCAACGATTTCCGAGGAATGGGGCCTGCTGATGGCGATTATGGTGGTGCTGTGTGTGGTTATTCTGGGCCTGTTCAGCGTCCGTAGCACTGCCGTCAGCCGCAGCAGCTTTTACACCATCGGCTCCTGCACCGCCGCCAGTATTCTTTTGGTGCAGACCATGCTGAACGTGCTGGGTACGGTGGATGTGCTGCCCCTGACCGGCGTGACCCTACCTTTTGTTTCCAACGGTGGCAGCAGTATGCTCTGTGTGTGGGGACTGCTGGCCTTCGTGAAAGCGGCGGACACCCGGCAGAACGCCAGCTTTGCCGTGCGGCTATCTCCCAAGGAGGCGGACAGCGATGAATAGAATTGCATCGAGAAGTTGGGTGGTTTTCCTGATTGCCCTGCTGCTGGTGGCGGGCCTGACTTTCTTTGTGGCGGAATTCCTCACGGAGGGCGGTGACTGGGCCACGTTTACCGGGTCCCCTCATATTTACGCCTACGGGAAGGTTGCTTCCTCCGTAGTGGACCGGAACGGGGAGACGCTGCTTGATATTTCCGGAGAAGACCGGGTATACAGCGATTCTCTGCCCCTCCGGCAGGCTACCCTCCATTGGGTGGGAGATCGGGACGGCTTCATCAGCACGCCTTTTTACGACTATTATGCCTTGGCTCTGTCCGGCTACGATGTCCTGAACGGCGTGTACCGCTACGGAGAAAACAAGCCAGTGATGACCTTGACCCTGGACGCTGACGTGGAGCGGGCGGCCCTGGAAGCCATGGATGGCCGGAAGGGGACCATCGCCGTGTATAACTACAAGACCGGCGAGTTGCTCTGCGCCATATCCACCCCCACCTACGACCCGGACAACGTGCCGGACCTGTCCAGCGAGGAAGCCCGGGAGGAGTATGCTGGTGTGTACCTGAACCGGTTTCTCCAATCGGATTATACCCCCGGTTCCATTTTCAAAATTATCACCTATGCCGCGGCCATGGATTCCATCCCGGACATCGAGGACCAGACCTTCTACTGCGATGAGGTATACGACTTGGGTGGCGGAAAAGTCACCTGCGAACACTGGCACGGGGAACAGACCATCCATGAGGCATTGACTAACTCCTGCAATATCGCTTTTGCAAAAATTGTGGAGGAGTTGGGGGCCGAAAAGCTGGAACAGTACATCCGGGACTTTGCCATTACGGAAAGCGTGTCCTTTGACGGCCTGACCTCCGAGGAAGGAAACTTTGACGTGACCGAAGCGGGCATTCTGGATGTGGCCTGGAGCGGCATCGGTCAGTACACGGACCTGGTGAACCCGGCCCGGTTCCTGACCTTCCTGGGAGCCGTAGCCAATAACGGCGTGGAGATCACGCCACATGTGGTGGAAAAAATCACTCTGGGGGATCAGACCACCTATTCCGCCTCTGCCGGTTCTACCACCCGGCGGCTCAGCAAGGCCCTGGCAAAAACACTCCAGGAAGGAATGCGGGGCAACGTGGAAAATAACTACGGCGTTTCCTCCTTTCCGGAGGGCATGACCGTTTGCGCCAAGACCGGCACGGCCCAGGGGGAGGATGGCTCCCGGCCCAACGCCATGATCGCCGGATTCGTTCTGGATGAGGACTACCCCCTGGCGTTCTTCGCTGCAGTGGAGCATGGGGGCTACGGCGCCGACGTTTGCGTGCCCCTTATGGGCCAGGTGCTGGCCGCCTGCAAGGAAGCATTGGACAAGAATTAACGGAATGACCCAAACACCCCCTGCATAGGCTGAAGCAGGGGGTGTTTTTATGTGCCGTCAGAATCAACTTTTTGGCTGGATGCTGGTGTGCTTTGGGGCCGGATTGCTTCTGGGCACCTGGATCGCTTCCGTGTTTTTGGGCTGCTGCATGGGTGTGGCCGCCGTGGCGGCGGGCGTACTGGTGCTGAACCGGAAGTAGGAATAAACCTGTCCCCCGCTGCATAAGCTGATTGCAGCGAAAGGTACAAGGAGTGATGCAAAAATGGAATTGCAGTTTCGGAAAACCGGAATTCCCTGCCTGAAGGATATCCTTCGGGAACCGAAAAACCAGGAACAGACCCAGGAACTGCGGCTGCCGGAGGCCTACCCGGATGTGGGGCGAGTGCTGGGGGCCTTCGGCGTGCCGGTGCTGCGGGGCAAAGAGTGGCGGCGGAAGGAGATAAGTGTTTCCGCCGGGATCACCGTCTGGGTGCTTTATGTGCCGGAGGACGGCAGCGAGGTCCGCAGTTTACAGACCTGGATTCCTATGGAATTTGTCTGGGACCTGCCGGAAACGGACAGGGACGGGACCATCCGGGTGAGCCTGCTGCTGCGGGGGCTGGATGCCCGGTCCGTATCCGCCCGGAAAATCCTCATCCGGGGGGAACTGAGCGCTCTGACGGAAGCGGAAGAATCCCAGGAGATCGGCGTTTACTTACCGGAAAATCTGCCGGAGGACGTGCAGCTGCTCCGGCGGACCTATCCTATGCTGCTGCCGAAGGAGGCAGGGGAGAAGGCTTTTGCCCTGGACGAGGAACTGACCCTTCCCGACGGCGGGGCCAAGCTGCTTTCCGCCGTGCTGCGGCCGGAAATTATTGACCAGAAGGTCATGTCGGACAAAGTGGTGTTCCGGGGGGCGGCCAATCTTCATGCCTTGCTCCGCACCGGCGACGGCGAGCTGCGCTGTGCGGATTTTGAGCTGCCCTTCTCCCAATATACGGACCTTGCACGGGAGTACACCGAAACGGCCCGGGCCACGGTGGCCCCGGCGGTGACCGGCATGGAAATTGAGGAATGGGAGGGCCGTCTGCGGCTGAAAGCCGGGCTGGTGGGCCAGTACCGGGTAGAGGAACAGCAAATGGTGGAATGCGTGGAGGACGCCTATTCCACAAGGCGCAGCGTGGAGAAAATGCTCGCCCAGGAGACCGTCCCGGCGGTGCTGGACCAGAGCCGGGAGGCAGTCAGCGTGGCCACGGACGGGGAACTGGCGGTATTTCTGGACGGGGCCATGCTCCTGGACCAGCCTGCCGTCCGGTCTGACGGGGACGGCAACATCGTGACCTTCACCGGGACCCTGGCGGCCCTGGGCAAGGACGAAACCG
Organism: Clostridiales bacterium; assembly: GCA_022770345.1. GTDB lineage: Bacteria > Bacillota > Clostridia > Oscillospirales > Oscillospiraceae > Faecousia. The sequence goes on from JALEII010000017.1 coordinate 11,011, forward strand.
GAATGCTCTGCTGGGAAAACCGCCGCTGGGAGGCGGAACGGACCATTCCCTGCGATGCCGACTGCCGGGTGACGGCCCTGGCGGCCCCAACCGGGAAGGTCTACTGGCAGGATGGGGGCCGGGGAACCGTGGCCCTGACCACCAGTACCGGTACCAGCCGCCCCATGACCATGATCTGCGGGCTGGAATTGGGACCCGTGGAAGAACCGGACCCGGCACGGCCCAGCCTGATTCTGCGCCGGACGGGCGATGGGGGCCTGTGGGAGTTGGCGAAGGCGTGCGGTTCTACCATGGAGGCCATCCGCAGCGCCAACGGCCTGGAAGCAGAGCCGGAGGACGGCAAGCTGCTGCTGATCCCCGTCAGTTAAAAATAGTGCCGGAGGCAGACCCCCTGCTTCCGGCTTTTTCGGTTGACAGGGCGGCGGGAATGTGGTACATTCAATAGAAAAACGGAAAGAGGGATACTATGACCCTACAAACCATTCCCTTTGCCAATTTGGCGGGACTTTTATTCACCAGTCTGACCAGCGTGGTGCTGCCGCTGGTGCTGTGGGTGCTGGCCTGCAAAAAGTGGCAGGAAAAGCCCAACAGCCTCATTGCAGGCAGCGGCGGTTTCGTGATTTTTGCGCTGATCCTGGAGCAGAGCGTCAATTCCATCGTGCTGAACAACACTGCCATTCAGGATACGCCCTGGCTCCTGTACCTCTACGGCGGGGCCGTGGCGGCGCTGTTTGAGGAACTGGGCCGGTTCTTTATGATGAAAATTGCCATGCGGAAAACTCTGGATGCCCCCAACGCCGTTCTCTACGGCCTGGGCCACGGTGGCATTGAGTCCGTGATGGTGGTGGGCTTGACCTATGTGAACAATTTTATCATCGCCGTGATGGTCCAGTCCGGGAAAATGGCCGAGTCCATAGCCACCCTGGAGCAGGCGGAGGCGGAACGGATGGTCCGGAATCTGGAGCCCCTGTGGACCATGACCGCCGACCAGTTCTTCCTGCCGGGTGTGGAGCGGGTCCTGGCACTGGCTATGCAGGTGGCTTTCTCCCTACTGGTGTACCGGAGCGTGAAGGACAAGAAGATCGGCTTCCTGGGCCTGTCCCTGTTGTGCCATTTTCTGATGACCTTCCTATCCAGCCTGGCGGGAGTGTATCTGGGCGGCATTGCTGCGGAGGCGTGCAATCTGGCCCTGACGGCGGCCATTTGCTTCCTGGCCTGGAAGCTGGCGTGGCAGCCGGAAAATGGGGTTGAAAATCCGGATGACTTGTGATATAATAATAAATATTATTTAACCAAGGAGCGATATTCATGCAAGATACCGGAAGACAGTTCCATATTCATTGTGTAGAGGGGGACGTTGGCCGCTATTGCATCCTTCCCGGCGACCCCGGACGCTGCGAGGCCATTGCCAACCTGTTTGATAACCCCGTCCATATCGGAATGAATCGGGAGTATAACATTTATACCGGCACTTTGCTGGGCGAAAAGGTCAGCGTTTGTTCCACCGGTATCGGCGGTCCTTCTGCCTCCATTGCCATGGAGGAACTGCACAACATCGGTGCGGACACCTTCATTCGGGTGGGTACCTGCGGTGGAATCGCCATGGATGTGTTGCCCGGCGACGTGATCGTGGCCACCGGCGCTGTCCGTTATGAGCATACTTCTCTGGAATATGCCCCCATCGAGTACCCGGCCGTTCCGGACTTCGGTGTGACGGAGGCACTGAAAGCCGCCGGCGAGGACCTGGGCTACCGCATCCATACCGGCGTGGTTCAGTGCAAGGACGCTTTCTACGGCCAGCACAGCCCGGAGAAATCCCCGGTGTACTACGACCTGCTGCAGAAGTGGGAAAGCTGGAAGCGACTGGGCGTGAAGGCCAGCGAGATGGAGTCCGCAGCCCTCTTCGTGGTGGCAGCGGCTCTGGGGGTCCGCTGCGGCAGTTGCTTCCATGTGATTTGGAACCAGGAGCGGGAGAAGGCCGGACTGGCCATGCCCATGACCGAAGACACCACCGGTGCCATCAAGGTCGGCGTGGAGGCCCTGAAGCGGCTTATTGCCGCCGACAAAAAGGGGAAATAAACGCTTTTCGGAGGGCGTCGGTTGGAAAATCGGCACCCTCCGACATTAAAGAACTTCCGGGTCACAAACCGTGACCCGGAAGATTTTTGCTGTTTTGGATAGCTGAGAACCTCAATCGCTGAAGGCCGGGAGCATTTCGTTTCCGGTAGGCATATAGGGTTCCATATCGAAGGCATCCCGCATCTCTTTGGGAACGGAAGCAAGACCTCTGGCAACATAGTATTGCCCGTCAATCAAGACTACAAAACTCCAGCCGGAAGTTTGTTTGTTGGGGTTGAACTCGTCGGGACTTTCCCAATCCACGGCCCAAAGGGAATCGCTGATTTTCCGCCATTCCAGCACCTTGTAGGTTCCGGGAATAGGACTACCATCCTCAAAACGAACACGTTCTGC